>JAQGOT010000636.1 GCA_028293465.1 Pedosphaera sp.
ACCAGTTCATTTATCCCGGTGTAGTTTCCGCTGAATTTTGCCCGTTGTGTGCCGTTCACTGCAATGCTGGCGGAGTTCGATTCCACCCGCCACTCGATCTCCTGCCATTCGTTGACGGGAACGCGGCCCTGGCCAGGTACTCCCGACGGCTTTCCGGTCCCGGGATCGTGAAAACGCAACTCAGCGGGATTTAATTCCCAGTTGAAAATCACCAGGCCTTGGCCATACACGAGCCGGATATTGGTCAGGTCGGTTTTGGCGACGGCCCGAATAACAAACGGCGGTGAGTATTCAACCCGGGTGACAAGCCCGCCTTCGCCGGTGATGACCATGCCTTCGCTGCGGATGCTGATTTTACTGTTAACATAGGCACGCATCGACGGAAGCAGATCGTTTGTGGAAACTCTGACGGCAGGCTCCTTCGCAGGTGTTATTGGGTCGGGATTTACCGGAATGTGGGTGGGCGGATTCACCGCATCAGGAGTGCGATTCTGGACGGTCTGGGAGCTTGAGGTTTTTTCCCTATGTTGAAACCACCACCACATTGAGCCGGCAGCCAGCACCACTGCCAACAAAATCCAAAGTCCTTTGCTGCGTCCAGCGGGCGGTTCGTAGTCCTCCTCCATGGGTTCCTCGTCGGCGGAGGCTGTCGACGGATCTGGTTTCAGAATTGGCTGCTCTGGAATGATGGGCACGCCATCCTTGAACCCATGCGCCATGAGAAACTCATACGCAGCGTTCGACTCCGTCAATTTAGCATTGGCCTTCGCTTGGAGGGGGCTGTCGGATGCGAAGCGGTCGGGGTGCCACACCATCGCCAGCTCGCGATAGGCTTGCTTGACTTCTTCCTCGGTCGCGCCGGGTTTAAGTCCCAGTACTTCCAGACAGCGCTTGAGATCATCCATAGCTCTAACCGGGTCGGATATATTCGGCTATTGGTCCAATTAAAGAGCTTATGGATAGTTTAACTGTGTCGTAAACAACAAATTCGCGGTCTCCTAATTCGCCATCAGCCCCGAACCGTGATGGTTGCCAAAAAAAGTTTGTCGGATTTTGGCGGTTGGTGGCGTTAAGCTTGTGAACATGACGGCGGACGATCTTGATTTGCTGGGGCAATTCGCTCGCGAACAGTCGCAGGACGCGTTCACCGCGCTGGTGAACCGGCACCTGAACCTGGTCTATTCCGCCGCGCTGCGGCAGGTGCGTTCCGCCCACCTGGCGGAGGAAGTCTCGCAAGCGGTTTTTACCAACCTCGCGCAAAATGCGGCCAAACTGAGCCCGGACACGATCCTGACGGCCTGGCTTTACCAGGTCACCCGCCATACGGCGATCGGGGTCGTCCGCAGCGAAGCCCGGCGGCAGGCGCGCGAACAAATCGCCTTCCAGATGAGTGAAATGAGCGACACCCCGGCCGATTGGACGCACATTGAACCGTTGCTGGATGAAGCCATGGCGACGCTGGACGATCCGGATCGCGCGGCGATTCTGCTGCGTTATTTCGAGAACAAATCGCTGCGGGAAGTCGGCGAGGCGCTGGGGTCGAGCGAGGACGCAGCGCAGAAACGGGTGAGTCGCGCCGTTGAGCGATTGCGTGAATTTTTCTCCAAACACAAGATCCCGGTGGGGGCGAGCGGGCTTGTCGCGCTGGCTTCGGCCAACGCGATTCAGGCGGCTCCGGTCGGGTTGGCCACGACCGTAGCCACGGGCGCGGTGCTGGCCGCCGCCGCCACGATTCCGGCTGCCACCGCCATTACCATCAGCAAAACAATAGTTATTGCCATGACCACAACCCAAAAAATAGTCATCACCGCAGTCGTCGCCGGCGCCATCGTGGCCGGAGTTTACCAGGCCCAGCAGATTTCGAAGCTGCGCGGGCAGGTGCAGGCGTCAAAACAGAGCGACGAGCAGCAAGCCGCGCTGAGCAATCAATTACAGGAGTTGCGGCGCGAACGCGACCAGGCCAAGAGCCAGGCGACGGCGTTGGTGAGCGAAAATGCGGCGATGAAGAAGGGCCCGAGCGAGGTGCTGAAGCTGCGCGGCGAAGTGGGCCGACTGCGACAGGAGAAGGCGGAGATGGGATCCAGCAGCGCGTTGAGCAAGATCACCGCCAATCCTGAAGCGACGAAAATGCTGCGGGACCAGCAGAAGATGGGGATGACCATGCTGTACAAGGGATTTGCCAAGAACGCGAAATTGACGACGGATCAAGCGGAGAAGCTGAACGACTTACTTGCGGATCATATCATGGACAATGTGGGACACGTCACCGCGGTGCTGCGGGACAAGCCGTCGGTCGAGCAGATGGATAAGATTTTTGCGGATCAGGAAGCGGTGTTGCAGGAAAAAGTGCAGGCCCTGCTCGGCGCGGAGGGCTCGGGGCAATATCAGGAATATACCAAGAACCTGGTCGCAGCGCTCACCGCCGAGCAATTCAAAGGGATGTTGAGCGGGGAAGACACGGCGAAAGCGGACAAGGTCAAACAGATCTCGCAGGCGATGCAGGAGGAGATGCGGGCGGCTTTGGCGAGGGCCGGTCTGCCGGCGGATTATCAAATGATGCCTATTCTAAATTTCCGCAACATTGCCTCCGAGCAGGAAGCCGACCGGAGTCTGAAGCTCCTGGAAGAAGTCTATACCAAGGTGGCCGCGCGCGGCAGTTCCTTCCTCAGCGCGGAAGAGCTCACGAAATTCGAGGAGTTCAAAAAGGCCGCGCTCCAAGGCAATCAGGCGGCGCTCACGATGAATCGTACCATGATGGCGCCGATTTCGAATTAGGCGGAAGGTGCGGCAGGAAAAACCGCCTTAAAGCGGAGATCGGGCTTTTTACGGGAGGCAGGCAACAGCAATTGTTGTGCGCCTCCCCTTTCTTGGTGCTCATTATCTCTGTTGGGCTGCTGTGGCCCGGGTTCCCGCCACTCCGAGTCCCGCGTTTGCGTGAGCAGCGCCATCCATGCTTGCAACGCCAGCCCAATTCTATTAGCGTTCCCCCGAAGCATCCTATGAATACAAAGATACGTTTCCAGCTCTCGGTCATGATGTTCCTGCAGTTCTTTATCTGGGGCGCGTGGTATGTGACGGGCCCTAATTACCTCGGCACCATCGGCTTCAGGGCGGAGGATTTCGGGTGGACGTACGCCGTGGGGCCCATCGCCGGCATGATCTCCCCTTTCTTCGTCGGGATGATTGCCGACCGTTTTTTTGCTGCGCAACGTGTGCTGGGCCTGATGCACATTCTGGGAGCCCTCATCATGTTCGGGGCCACCGCGATGATGAAATCCGCCACCCCTTCACCGGACGCCATCAACGTCGCCATTTTCGGCTACATGCTGACGTTTTACCCCACTTTGGCGCTGACCAACACCTTGGCCATGAAAAACATGACCAACCCTGAAAAGGAATTCCCGCTCATTCGCGTACTGGGAACCATCGGGTGGATCGTCGCCGGGGTCAGCCTCACGTGGATTGGCTGGGACAAGAGCATCAACATGTTCTACCTGACTGCGGGCGCTGCGCTCGCACTGGGCATCTTCAGCTTTCTCCTACCCAACACGCCACCCACCGGCTCAGGCAAGGTGACGATCCGCCAGATTCTCGGGCTGGATGCGTTGGTGCTGTTGAAGAACAAATCGTATTTCATCTTCATGCTTTCCTCGCTGCTGATTTGCATCCCGCTCGCGTTCTATTATCAGATTGCGAGCCGGGTGGTGGAAATGACCGGTTTGCCCATCGGCCAGACGATGTCCTATGGCCAGATGTCGGAAATCTTTTTCATGATCATCATGCCGTTTTTCTTTGCTCGGCTGGGTGTGAAATGGATGCTGGCGCTGGGAATGCTCTGCTGGGTAACCCGCTACGGTCTGTTTGCGTTGGGTGCGCCCGCGCAGGTTTCCTGGATGATCATCGGCGGCATCGCGCTTCATGGCGCGTGTTATGATTTCTTCTTCGTCACGGGCCAGATTTACACCGACCAGATCGCGCCGAAACATATTCGCGCCCAGGCCCAGGGGATGCTCGTCTTGTTCACGCTCGGAGTCGGCATGGCGATCGGAGCGAAAGTTGCCGGGAAGGTGGAAGCGATGCACACCACCGAGGCTTCCAAGATGCATGCCGCGCAAGTGGTGGCCAAGGGCAAGCAAATTGAGGAGCTGACCGTGAAAGTGGCGGGAGCCTCTGGCGCTGAAGAAACGGCGCTGCAGGAACAAATCAAACGGCTGGGAATGGAACAGACCGAGGAGCGCCGGGCCGAGCTTAAGGCCATCGAATGGAAACCACTCTGGGGCAAACCGGCGCTGTTCGCCTCCGCTGTGCTCGTCCTTTTTGTGTTGTTTTTCCGCAATCCGAAACCGGGCCAAGCCACGCTCTCAAAATCCGAGCAACCCCGCCCGCAGCCCGCACAGACTTCGGCTTAGGCCACCCGCAGGTGGCATATGTTGGGTGTTCGAGGTTGGATTTGGACATGAACACGGGGCAGGATGCGCCGTTATCAGTCCGGCAGGGATGCCTGACCCACCTATGAGGTCGCGTCGTCCAAGAGCGGACTTGCGCTGCTCCATGCGTCGGTTTGCGGCTGACAGTCCAAGGCATGGCCCAGAGGCAACGTGAGGTGTTCGTGACGGTTCGCTCGAAAGCCCTTCTCTCCAGCGTTCCTTATTTTTGATCAGGGGCGAAAACGCCCGCGCGTCCGTTGCGGACGCGCGGGCAGACATTCCGGCCTCGCTGGCGGCCTACGGGCTTACCTGCACGCGGAAGTATTGTTGCGCGTTGGTGGTTCCCACGGTGTAGGGCGAGACGGCCAGGGTGTTGGTTGTCCAGGGACCGCTCGGGGTGGGAGCTTGCAGGAGCTTGCCTTGCGGCCAACTCAGGACGACGGCCCCGTTCCCGGACTGGATGGTGAGCTTCACGCCTGAGCCGACGGCTTGGCCGGTCATCACGGTGAGGATCTGCGGACGGGTCAACGCGAAGTTGTAGATGCGCACGTCCTTGAGAAGCCCGAGGAGGTAGCCTTCGAGCGGCGCACCGCTGCCGTCGTTTGAACGATCGCGCGCACCAATGACCAGGCTGTTGGTGGAGGCGGTGCTGGGAATCCCGAGGTCATTCGTCAGACTCGCGTTGGCGTCGACAAATCCGTCCACATAGAGCGAACGAATGCCGGTCCTGCCATCCCACACGCCGGCGACGTGATGCCAGTTGCCATCTTCGTAGGCGGTAAGGCCGCTCGGGTCATCGGCTCCGTCCGTGTTGCGGAGGGTGAAGGTGGCGAAGGGTCCGGTCGAGTAGCGGCGCAGTTGGTAACCGAAGTTGTCCTCACCACGTTTGCTGACAAACGGAACCCAGATGGTGGGATTCGCAGCTCCGTTGAATTTCACCCAGGCTGTGATGGTCATGGCGCCCGACAGCACATCGTCGAAGGTGTCGAGATAACCGCCTTCGGTATTTCGCGTGTTGAGCACTTCCAACGCCCCCGTCGATATGAGGTTCAAGGAGTAGCCGGTCAGCCCCGCAGGCACGTCGTTCGTGAGCGTGACGGAGCCGACAGCGACACCATCGTGGGTTCCAGCCGTACGGAAACCGGACGAATCCACATAGGGATGCGCCTGGTCGTTGAAATTCCACTGACCGATGAGGATGTTGCCGGGATTCTCAATGACCTTGATGAATGGAGCAGCGCCGGGGAAGAGGCCCGCGGCACTGTAACCCAAGCTCGCAGTGCCGACCGCCACGCCATGAGCGGTGACCGTTTGCACATTGGTCGCGCCAGTGGGGAATACCACTTGAAGCAGATTACCAGCGGCACCGGTCAGGCTCACGACGGCGGGGTTGCTGTTCGTGATGAACACCGTGACGGCATGAGACTGATTGGCGGCTGGAGGGATGGTCACCGTCAACGTGTCATCGACACCGACCTGCACGGCCGATACGAGCGGCGTTAATGACATCAGGACTTCATCCTGGTATTGCACACCGTAAGCGGCCTTCAGGGATGCGATGGTGAGAGCCGGATCCTTCAATGCACCGTTATAAAAATCCGCTTCGACGAGCTCCCCGTCCCAATACAGGCCGTCGGTCGAACCCTGGCCGATGTGGATGTCCCCACCGCTGTTTTGGACGTAGCTGGGGTCGCGGGGACCGCTCGAGAGGGTTAAGCCCCCGACCGTCGTGGTGGTCGGTTGGTCATCGATGGTGATGCTCATGCGCTGGTGGATGAGGTCAAACGCCAGGACGGCGACATGCAGGACATTGCTGTTGACCAAATTATAGGCGGGTCCGATCAACGTGTAATCGGGATTGCCGATGCCGAAGTTGAGCCGACCGCTGCTGTCCATAGCGATGCCCCAATCGTTGTGATTGGCCGATTCTTCGGCGTCGAGAACGCCGTTCTGCGAATACCAATTCCCGTTGGCGGAGGATGGCGTCGCGGTCGCTTTGAAGACCATCGCGACGGAGAAGTTCGTCAGACCAGCGACGGGACTGTTCGCGCCCGACAGCAGCAGGGAATTTTGGTTGGCGCTGCTAAACACCGCCGACGGCGATCCCGAGGGTGTGGCGACCGCGCGGAAAATCGGCGGGTTCGGGTTGTTCTGGTTTGCCACCGCGGCAGGGTTAAAGTCGCCCGTCCAGGAAGTGATGCCGTCCCCGGTCGTGATGCCCGGGAACTGGTTGGTAAGGCTGGAAGCGCGGAAGGCCTCAACCAAGACGGGCGGAGCCTGCACCGTGACACCGATCGAACTGCCCACGAGCCCCGAACTCAAGGTGGCGAGCGTCGAGAAGCCTAGTCCGGCGGCAAGCACATTAAACGACAGGACGTTGGTGCCGCCGGTCGCAAAGATGAGATTGGTCGAACTGCCGCCGGCGATGGTGACCGCGCCCGGGTTGCTGCTAGTCACGTTCACGGTAACCGAATGGCCGGCGTTGACGCCCTGGGGAATCGTCACCGTGCAAACGATGTTGGAGCCGACGTCCTCGATGGCCCGGGAGACGGCGATATTGCACAAAGCCTGGTCGGGCCAGAGGAGACCGTAGGTGGTCTGAAGTGAATTGATCAGATTCGTGGATTCCTGCGTGTTCAAAGCGCCGCTGTAGAACTGGACTTCAGCGATTTCCCCGACGATGTAGAGCTGGGCAGGATCCGTGCGGGCGGCGGGCGGAGAAGCGGTGCCGCCGAGGGCGATGTTGCAATTGTCACGGGGGCCGGTGGGCAACGGTCCGTTAACCGCGCTGACCGGCTTGTCGTCCACATACAATCTCATCTGCTGGTTCAAACCGTCCCAGGTGGCGACGACGGCATGGAAGAGCGGGCTGACGAGGTTGTAATTGGTTTGATACATGGAGACATCGGCATTGCCGACGCCGAAAATAAAGTTGCCGCTGGCGTCGAGGGCGGTGCCCCAATCGTTGTGCGCGCCCGTTTCGTCAGCGTCCATGACGCCGACGCCGTTATACCAGGGGACGCCCGGCGCGCCGAGGCCCGGGGCGGCGGCCTTGTACACCATGGCGATGGAGAAGTTGGTGAAACCGGTCAACGGCGAGATGCTGTTGTTTGTATTAAGGATCAAGGGTCCAAGATTGAATGACGTAGCGGCTTTGCCGTTGGGCGTGGCGTTGGCATGGTAGGTGGGCGAGTTGCCGATGCCGGCATAAGCGAACAGCGTGGAAACGTTTGTGTCACCATACCAGTTATTGACCGGGTCGCCGTCATTGATGCCCGGAGATTGCGTTGGCAGGTTGGAGGCGCGGAGTGCTTCGACCAGCGCGCGCGGAGCGAGCCCGCCGATGAGCAACGTCGCGGGAGTCGTTCCGGAGCCGGAAGCCGTGATGGTGGCCCCGCCCACACCCACGACGCGGATGCCCAGCGAGGCACTGGTGGTTCCCTGCGCGAAAGTCAGATTCGTGCTGCCAACCACGCCGGGTGTGTCGGAGGTGAGCGTCACGACATAGGAACCGCTCAAGCTGGCACTGGGGGGAATGGTGACGTTGACCGTCACATTTGACCCGACGTCCACGAAGGGCACCTGGCTCGCCAGGGTCAGCAACGGGAAGCCGGCATACTTATTTTGCAGCAGGCCGGTGAGGGCCGCGCCGTTGACGGCGGCGTTGGTGTAAACACGGACTTCAGCGACCAACCCGGCGAAGGCATTGCCGATGTTGGCCGAACTCTGATTCAGCAATGGGATGGCTTGGTTGGCGACGGCCAGCATGGTCAACCCGCCGTTTTGGCCCACCTGCAACCCGTCCACGAACAAGGTCTGGGTGCCAGCGGCGGCGTTCACCTGCAAGGCCGCGGCATGGGTGGCATTCAATGTGAGGGGGATGCCACCGGCCGATTGTATCTGGCTGTCACCGCCGTTGCGACCGATGCCGACGACGATACGTTGTCCCGCCGAAGGCGTGCCACCACCCCAAGACATGCCGAAATCGTGTTGACCGCCGCCGCCGATGTCATAACCGAACATGATTTGACTGCCGTAATAATTGCCGTTATTCGGGCCGACCGCGGTGGGCTTGAAGGCGACCACCACGGTGTAGGTGGAAAGATTGCAAGGGGCGGTGCCCGCCGGAATAAGGAAGCCACTCGCGCCCGTCGTGCTGCCGGTGCCATTTCTGGCCACGCCCTGATGGGTGGGGCCGAACGCCGCCGGGACGGCGACTTCCGCGCCGGTTCCAGCCGCGGCGACGCCGCCGATGCTGTCCACCCAGACGGCGCTGTTGTTGGTGTAATTGTCAGCCAGCCATTGGTTCACCAGACCGGATTGGTCCAAGCCCACCACGGACACGGTCGCGGAACCGACGCCGGTACCCGAGGCGGTGACGTTGGCAGCGCCGAGGCCAAGAATGGGGAAATTGATCACCTGTGAGATTTGACCTTGGGCGAAAGTGACGTTCGTGGTGGCCACCACGCTCGGATTGTCCGACGTGAAAGTCACGTTAAACGAATTGCCCTGGCTCGCGCTGGAGGGAATGCCGACGGTGGCGATGGCGCTTTGCCCCACGCTGTTACCGGTGGCGTATGGGAGCGTGATGGGAGCGGGCGTGCCGTACGTGGCGAGCAGGCTCTGCGAGAGCAGGACGCAATTGGTGGTGGCGTCGTTGTAAATTTGAATGGCGGCGATTTGCCCGGGAAAGCGCGCGGTAACGAACGTGCCGCCGCCGACAAAAATGGTCGTCGCTGCGGAGCGGGGGAGGATTTTAATGGTGGAGTTGGTGGCAACCATCACGCCGTCGGAGAAAAGCACGACGTTCGTGTTGACGGCATTGACCTGGAGGGCCACGACGTGAGCGGCGTTCAGGTTAACGTCGGGAGTGGCCTGAAGAATGTCGCCGTTGGCGGCGCCGGCGGCATTTTGCACACCCACGCCGGTGACGACGCTGCGACCGCCGTTACCACCCCAGGAGAGCCCCCAATCGATTTGGCCGCTGCCGCCGATATCGAAGGCCGCCATGGGGATGGAATTGTAATAGTTGGGGGAAAACGGCCCAAGCGCGTTGGGCTTGTAAACGATGACGACTGTGAAGTTGGAGGAACCGGCCGTGGCGGCGCCGGCGGGGATGAGGAAATAGCCGCCATTCATGATGACGCCGGCGTGCGAATTAAATGCGCCCGCCACCTGCTGCGGCGAACCGTTCGCCGTGGCGGTCACGCTCGCGACGGTGTCCACCCAGCCGCCGGAGGAATAACTGTCACCGGTCCATTGGTTAACGAGGCCCGCTCGCACCACATTGGCACACAAAAGCAGGGCCAGGACGAAGGCGGTCTGCAATATGCCATGGCTTGAAAAGGCTTTACGGGTTGGTTGTCGATTGTACATAAACTTGTTTTTCGGGTCGGGCGTTCGTTGAGTTGTCGGGCACATTCTTGGTGATTGCTTGATTTCGGCGGTTGACGTCCGCCAAAAATCCCCGTCCTTCCGTTAATATCTTTCCGCAGCCATACTGTTTCCGGCTAAACGCTGAACTCTCGGTCGGGATACGCTGACAATCCCGCTATGGAAACTGGTGCTTGCCCATTTGTTTAACAAAAAGGAGGCCCTCCATCATGTGGCATAAAGTGGCCACACACCCTTGCCCCTCGCTTCATGGCATCCGGGAGCGGCTGATCCTTGTTGTCCACGATGGTTTGGCTACAGATGTGGCAGCCCGGACCGGTGCCATTCGATCCTGGAATAAACTGCCTTTCTCATCATGAATGCCGGTGTATAATTGCCGCATGACCGCACCCGGATCCGCAACGTCGAAGCCGCCGCTCTTCCAAATTTCCCTGGCCGAATGGTCGCTGCACCGCTCGCTGGAAGGCGGCACCCTGCCCCATCTCGACTTTCCCCAGGCGGCGCGGCGGGATTACGGCATTGACGTCATTGAGTTGGTCAATACCTTCTTCAAGGACAAGGCCCGTGACCAAGGTTATCTGACGGATTTCAAAAAGCGGGCGGACGATCTTGGCGTCCAGGTGCTCCTTATCATGTGCGACCACGAAGGTGCGCTTGGGGATGTCGATGAGACCAAGCGAACCCAAGCCGTGGAAAATCATTACAAATGGGTGGAGGCAGCCCAATTTCTCGGTTGTCATTCCATCCGAGTCAACGCGCAATCCAGCGGCAGTGCGGACGAGCAAAGGAGCCTGGTGGCGGATGGGTTGGGACGCCTCGCTGAATTCGCGGCCAAGGCAGGCTTGAATGTTCTGGTGGAGAACCACGGTGGCTTGTCCTCCGATGGCGCGTGGCTGGTTTCAGTTATCAAACAGGTTGGTCTGCCAAACTGCGGCACCTTGCCTGATTTTGGGAATTTTAAGCTGGCCGATGGCGCAGAATACGACCGATATCAGGGCGTGACGGAAACGATGCCGTTCGCCAAGGCCGTCAGTGCCAAAGCGCAGGAGTTTGATGCAAGCGGCAACGAGGTGCGGATTGATTACCGGCGGATGATGCAGATCGTTTTGGAAGCGGGATACCACGGTTACGTAGGCATCGAATACTCGGGCGATAAACTCAACGAACCTGAAGGGATTCTCGCTACCAAGAAGCTGCTGGAAACGGTGCGCGATGAACTCTCCCGCGAAGACCCGCTTTAAGCCGGCGCTCAGTTGAGTTTTTTGATCGTCTGGTCGGGAGGCAAGTCCATGAGGAACTGCACCACGGTTTTGGACTGACCGGGCAGGACGAAATCTGGCGCAATTTCACTCAATGGTTGCATGACAAACCGGCGCAGGTGTGCCCGGGGATGCGGGAGAACCAGTAATGGCGTTTGTCGGGTTGCCTGGCCGAAGGCGATCAAATCGAGGTCAAGCGGTCGAGCTTCGTTGAGGGCCCTTTTAGGCTGGCGGCCAAACTCCTTTTCCAGCGCCTGCAATTTTTCAAGCAGCGACTCGGGGGTCTCACCGGGACGTGGTTGGAGACCTACCACGGCGTTGACGAACATCGGTGAGCCCGGCGGGCAATCGAGCGGTGCGGTTCCCCAAAGTGAGGATTTCGCCAGCGGTGTATCAGAAAATTCCTCCAATCGCGCCAT
Organism: Pedosphaera sp.; assembly: GCA_028293465.1. Classification (GTDB taxonomy): domain Bacteria; phylum Verrucomicrobiota; class Verrucomicrobiia; order Limisphaerales; family Pedosphaeraceae; genus JAQGOT01. The sequence continues at coordinate 11,500 of JAQGOT010000636.1, forward strand.
CGTCTGCTGGAGCGTTTGCCGCGCCTCACCCAGGTTGGCGCCGAGGGCAATAAAAACAGATGCCGAGTTCACCGGGTTGAATGATGCTTAAATCGCAAATCGCAATTCAAAAATCCAAAATCATTTCAGGCCCAGCACGTCCTGCATGTCATAGAGGCCGGGCTTTTGCTTCGTCACCCATTGCGCTGCGCGTAGTGCGCCGTTGGCGAAGGTATCGCGACTGGAAGCCTTGTGGGTCAGTTCCACTCGTTCGCCATTCGTCGCGAAGATGACGGTATGATCGCCCACCACGTCGCCGCCGCGCACCGAGTGCATGCCGATCTCCGACGAGGTGCGTTCGCCGACAATTCCCTCACGTCCATGCCGGAGCGCCTGCTTGAGCTGGAGTTTACGGACATCGCCCAGAATTTCTGCCAAGGTCGCCGCTGTGCCGCTGGGCGCGTCTTTTTTGAGGCGGTGATGCATCTCCACGACTTCGAGGTCGAAATCAGGGCCGAGGATTTCGGCGGCTTTGCGCGTCAACCAGAAGAGCGTGTTCACACCGGTCGAAAAGTTCGACGCCAGCACGATGGGAATCTGCGATTTTAAGCCGGTGATTTGTGCCTTGCCCGCCTCCGAATGACCGGTGGTGCCGATGACCATCGCCTTCTTATGCGCGGCGCAGAGGACGGCAACTCCCGGGGTGGCGTTATGGGAACTGAAATCAATCACCACGTCTCCGCGGTCGATGACCGCTGCGAGATCATCGCCGGCGTCGATCTGAGCGACCACCTGTAATTCGGGATGCGCCGCCGCGCAAGCGAGCAACGCCTGACCCATGCGGCCTTTGGAACCAGTGATGATGATCTTGGTCATGTTACTCAGTAACTATTTCAATATGCCGCAGGCCTTCAACGTCGCTTTGAGGGCATGTCGATTCTTCACTCCCATGGGGACGAGCGGTAATCGGAATTCTTCTTCCATCATGCCCATCATCGCCAGCGCGGCTTTGACCGGCAGCGGGTTGGTCTCGATGAACAGGTCCTTGAACACCGGAAAATATTTGTCATGCAGTTTGAGCGCCAACGCGGGCTTGTGCGTTTGAAACGCCTTCACCATGTGCGCGACCTCGCGCGGGATGATATTCGACGCCACGCTGATGACGCCGTTCGCGCCCACGGCCATGAAGGGCAACGTGAGGGAATCGTCACCACTGAGAATTTCAAAATCTTCACCCAAAGCCCGGCGCAACTGGCTGACCCGGTCCGGATTACCCCCGGCTTCCTTGATACCAACGATGTTCACGCTGTCATGGGCCAGGCGATTGACCGTATCGACGGCAATCTCGATGCCGCAGCGGCCGGGAATGCTGTAGAGCATGATCGGCAGTTTCGTCGCGCGCGCCACGGCATGAAAATGTTGAAACAGCCCTTCCTGGCTCGGCTTGTTGTAATAGGGCGCCACCTGCAACGAGCCGTCCGCGCCGACCTTCTCGGCATGTTGCGTGAGGTAGATCGCTTCACTCGTCGAATTGCCGCCCGTGCCAGCCAGGACCTTGATCTTGCCGGCGGCGAGCTTGACCGAAAGCTCGATGACCTGAATGTGCTCCTCGTAATCGAGCGTGGGCGATTCGCCCGTGGTGCCGACGGGCACGATCCCATCCACGCCGCCCTTGATCTGGAATTTAATCAGACGTTCGAGCGCGGCTTCATCAATCTTTCCATTCCTGAATGGAGTAACAATGGCGGTGTAAGTTCCAGTAAACATGAGTTAGTAATTCAAATGTGCGGGGTAAAATCAGCTAAATGCCCGGCTTTGGCGAGCCTCTTTTTGCGACCGGTCGGCAGGCCAACCGATTGCGGTTACAAGGTTATCTTCCCTTCAAAAACAAAATCCGCGGGGCCAGTGAGGCGGACCTCGGCGAAGTCCCCGTTGTTCCGCTGGAAGCTGACCTCCAGCATGTCACCGCCCTGCACCTGAACCTTCACCGGTGAGGAGAATTGATGCAGGCTCGCGGCAATCAGCGCCGAAGCGGTTACGCCGGTTCCACAGGCCAGGGTTTCCCCTTCCACACCGCGCTCGTAGGTGCGCACGCGAATGCCGCCGCCGTCCAACCGCTGAACAAAATTAACATTGGTTCCCTTCGGCGCAAAGTGCGCGTGCCGCCGGATTTCCTGGCCCCACTGCAAAACCATGGCCTGATCGGCATTGGGGACGAACATAACCGCGTGGGGCACGCCGGTGTTCAGCGAGTGAATGGTCTGTTTCCCGCTGGAAAGCGCCAC
>JAQGOT010000652.1 GCA_028293465.1 Pedosphaera sp.
CCAGCGGAGCACGTGGCCCGCCGTATCCCGGATGGGCACCGCCCGGATCAAATGCCACCGATACACACCGGTGCGGTGCTCCCGCAACCGGCATTCGGTCTGGAAAAACTGGTTTGATTTGAGGGCGGCTCTCCAATCCTCCCGGCACCGCTTGCAATCCTCCGGGAGAATGAAGGTCATCCAATCTTGATCGCCCGCCGTCCCGTCCGCCTGCCCCATGTAATCGTACCAGCGGCGATTGTAATAATCGAACCGCCCGTCGGGCAGCGCGGTCCAGACAATCTGCGGCATGGCATCGGCCAGCTCGCGAAAATGCGCCTCGCTTTTGCTCACCGCATGGTAAAGCCGCGCGTTGTCCAGCGCGATGCCCGCTTCCGCCGCGATGCCCGCCACCAGATGTTGCGCGCGTTCGGTGAACACGCCCGGGGCCGGATGCCCAAACACGAGTCCGCCCAGCACCTCGCCGGAACGCGAGATCACCGGGACCGCCAGGTAGCTGCGCACGCTCCCCGACCGCCGCTTCTTCCCGGGCGCAGGCGCCGCTTTCATGGCGCGTTCATCGTGGAGCACATCGTCGATCCGGATGATTTCTCGTTCCATTTCCGCCGGCGGTGTGGAGGGGCTGTGGTAAGGCGGGGGCAGCCGTGCGAAGGCTTCGTCCGGCGCGCCGGACGTGTGGACCGCGAACGGCTCGTCGGAACCGTTGAGGTGTCGGTAGGAAAACGCGCCGAACTGCGCGCCGGTCACCTCTTTGCCCGCCTCGGTCACCACTTGCACCAGCTTTTCCAGGTCCAGCTCGGCCGCCAGCGAAGTGCCGATGCGGTTCAGCGTTTCCAACGCGCGGCTTTCCTCGCGCAACGCCTGCTCGGCCCCCTTCAACTCCGTGATGTTCACCATCACCCCTTGCAACGTCACCTTGCCCTCCCCGTTACGCGGGATGTTCACGCTGTTGCGCAACCAGAGCACCTGCCGGTGGGCCGTGGTCATGCGGAATTCCTCGGTAAAAGGTTTCCCTTCCAGCAGGGCCTGCCGGTGGCCTTGAAAGATCCGCGCCCGGTCCTCTGGATGAATGCGGTCGGCCCAGAAATCCGGCTCCCGCAACCAGCGTTCGATGGGATAACCGAGAATGCGCTCCGCCTGCTGGCTGACGAAGGTGAATGCTCCGCTCGGCGCATCGCTCTCCCAGACGATGCCCTCGATCGAATTGACCAGGTTGCGGTAGTTCCTCTGCGTGTGCTGCAAAGCCTGTTCGGCCTGCCGGCGTTCTGAAATGTCGAGGATCGCGGTGCGGTAATACGGGGTGCGGTTATGGCCGGGGAAGCAGGTGCTCACCAATTCCACCGGCACCAACGCGCCTTCATGTGTCCGGAGCGTCAACTCCGTGGTGACCTGTTTTTGCGCCGAACGGCACAGCCGGAGATGTTTGAGAAAATCCGGCAGCGTTTCCTTGGGCATGAAGCGGGCCAGAGGTTCATTGATCAGCCGTTCCCGCTTCCATTGCAGGAGCGCCGCCGCCACCTGGTTGGTCTCCAAAATCGTCCCCACCCGGTCCAGCACCAAATAGCCAATCGGCGCCGAGTTGAACAGGCCGGTGTAATATTCGGAAATCTTTTCGATCTCGCCCTGGGCTCGGCGCAGTTCGTGTTCCTGCATCCGGAACTGGGTTAACTGCTGCTCCAGTTCGGCAATCAAGTGATCCCGATCCGCATAAGGAGCCCCGGTCGTTCGCGCAGAACGGGTTCGCGGACGGCGTCGGAGCGCCGGTCGGGCTCCTTTCTCCGATTCTTTATGCATGGTCCCCATAAAACGGACTCAACGGACTTCCAATACGAAGCGACTATCATTCCGTACCGGTCGATGGCTCGGCTTACCGTTGCCATCCCGGTTCACCACGTACTATTAATCTACCATTTCGCTATCGCCAGAGGCGATTTTTCCTGTATTTATCCGGGCCAGCCGCCTTGGCACCGCGCCTCCCGGCCAGCCCCGCTTTCAAGTCACTCAGCCGGGGTCATGTCTTTGATCGTCAACAGAATAAGCCTGTTGCCCCGGCCATCCTCGGAATAGCTGCGGCCATCCAGTCGCATCGTGCGCCGCCCGAGTTTTGGAAATTCCGCATCCACCTCAAAATCGTCCACTTGGTTTTGCTTCGCCAAAATGTCCTCCAACAGCGTTCGCAACCGCGGCACATTCCATTGACCCCGGCCCAAGTCATAAATGTAATGGTTCTCCGTCTCCTCCGGGCTCACCTGGAAGGTTTTGTAAAAGGCCGGATTCGCCCGTTTGACCCGCAGATCGGCCTGCAGCGCCAGCAGCGGCTGCTTGATCGCGGACATCACCAGTTCCACCACCCGTTTGTGCTCGTCGATGTCCAGCAACAGGATCACCGCGCCATCGATTTTGTTCTCCCGGGTGCGATAGGGCCGGATACGCAACGAATACCACCGCCCATCCCGGTCCTGAACCTCACGCTCGATGCTCGTGAGGTTGTCCACCACGTCGCGGATGGAGTCATCCAGGTCAGGCACCACGATGTTGCGGTTCAAATCGCTCAGGCGCCGGCCGATGTCCGAAGGGATCAGGTTAAAGATGCGCTCCGCCATCGGCGTGAACCGCCGGACCGTCAAATCGTTGCTTAACATGATGATGGCCACGTTCACGCTCGCCAGCAGGTTCGTCAGGTCGTTGTTGACCTGGCTCAATTCGCCGTTGCGGGTCTGCAGCTCTTCATTGAGCGTGGTCAACTCCTCGTTCGTGGATTGCAGCTCCTCCTTCGCCGTCTCCAATTCCTCGTTGGTGCTCTGCAACTCCTCGTTGCTCGACTGGATCTCCTCATTCGCCGACTTCAGTTCCTCGTTCGTCGCCTCCTGCTCCTCGATGATCGCCTGCAGGGATTCCTTGTTGCTGGCCAGTTCCGAGCGCAAATTGCCCAGCTCCCGCTGGTCGCTCCGCTGCCGCAGTTGGTTTGCCTGTGATCCGGGTCGGGCTGGGCCCGGTTCCGAGGGTGGGGAGAGTGGTTCTCCGAATAAGACCAGAAAAAACCGCTCGCTGGAAGGCGTCAACCGGAAGGGAATCGCCTCGAGCGTGACATTTTGAACCTGATCCCCGTGCCGCAGGGCGGCATTCTCCTGTCTCACCGGAGCATCCTGTTTGATGGCCTTGGAGACGACCGAGCGCAAGTCGAGTGAGAGGCTCTCCCGGGCCATTTTTAAAAGCTGGAGGCTCGCGCTGCCGGCGGCGTGCTCCAAGAATTTCCCGGTGCGGCCGCGGAAGAGCAACACGTCCATCTGCGCGTTGATCACCACCGCCGCCGGGGACCATTTGGACAGGATCAACCGGTCCACGTACTGTTGCAAATCCGGCGTTTTAGGCTCGGACTTGAATGGGACCGCCCCTGACTCCCGCGGGATTTCCGCCTTCTCCGGCAAGCCCCTGAGCAGACCGGTGAATCCCGGCCGCTGGGCGAGCATCTTCTTTTTGTAAACCTTCTGTTTCTTTTCCAGCAGCGTGAACAATTCCGACGCGCTCCCGATGGCTTCCGAGGAGCCGAGCAGCAGAAACCCGTCCGGTTTGAGCGCGTAATGAAAAACGGGCATGATCTTCTTCTGCAACACCGCGCCCAGGTAAATCAGCATGTTGCGGCAACTGATCAGGTCCAGGTTCGAGAACGGCGGATCCACAATGACGTTCTGCCGCGCGAAGACGCACATGTCCCGGATCGATTTGCTGACTTGGTAATGCCCGTTGGTCCTCACGAAAAACCGGCGCAGCCGCTCGGGCGAAACGTCCAGTGAAATATTCTCCGGGTACACGCCGGCCCTCGCCTTTTCCAGTGCCAGTTCGCTGATGTCCGTGGCGAAAATCTGCGCGTTGACATGCACATGCGAGGCTTCGAATGTCTCCACCAGGCTGATTGCCATCGAGTAGGCTTCCTCGCCCGTGGAGCAGCCGCAAACCCAGACGCGGATGGGGTTGTCGTTTGCGCGGTCCCGCAGCAGCTTCGGAAAAATCCGCCGTTTGAGCACCTGGAACACCTGCGGATCACGGAAAAAGCCGGTCACGTTGATCAGCAAATCATTGAACAACGCATCCACCTCCACCAGGTGGATGCGCAGATAATTGATGTAGCTGGGCAGGGTGTTGATTTTATGCAGCAGCATCCGCCGCAGGATGCGCCGGCGCAAAGTGCTGTGCTTGTAGAGCGAAAAATCAACGCCGGTGCGCGCCCGCAGCATCGAAAATATCGCGCTCAATTCCGTGTCCCCGTCTTGGAACAGCACCTCGGTTTCCGTCGGTTCGGCCTGGGCTCCCGTCGGTTTCGCGATCCCGGGGCGGCGGACATAAGGATGGCCGGCCATCCGCTCCAATTCTTTCACCATGGCTTCCGGCGGCAGCACGAGATCAACGCACCCGGCGGCAATCGCGCTCCCGGGCATCCCAAAATATTTGGCCGTTTTTTCGTCCTGCGCAAAGGTGATCCCACCCGCTCCCTTGATGGCCTGCAAGCCGAAGGTCCCGTCGCCGCCGGTGCCGGAGAGCACAATCCCGATCGCCCGGTTTTCCCGGTCCTCGGCGAGGGATCGGAAAAAGAAATCAACCGGCATGTGCGGCCCGTTGCTGCGTCGGGGCTGAAACCGCAGCCGGCCATCGTGGATGGACATGTTCACGTTCGGCGGCATTACGTAAATATGATCTGGCTCCGGTAACAGCCCCGGAGTGGCTTCCTGGAGCGGCAGGTGTGTCGAGCGGGCCAGCAACTCCGCCAGCTTGCTCTCGTGTTTCGGGTCCAGATGTTGGACCAGTACAAAGGCCATGCCGGTGTTCGGCGGCAGATGCCCCAGCAGTTGCACGAAAGCCTCGTAACCGCCCGCTGAAGCCCCGATGCCAACAATGGAGAACGCCCGCGTCTCCGCACCCTCCTCCGGATGCATATCCGTCGGTTGGGGTGCTGCCGCGTCTCTGGGGCGGGTCGCAGCCCGCTTCGATTCGTTGGTTGGCTTGTTCTCTGGAAGTTTGGAAATCGGTTTCTTTGCCATGGTGTTTTCTCGAAGACGAATCAAAATCTCCAGACTTTGACTCCGTCCTCCGGCGGCGTCCCGCCGCAGTCTAAATTTCATCCTATCCCGGCGCCGCGCAAGGGCATCGTTCACTTCTTTATTCCGGCCGCCCTGCCGCAACCCGCGTTGCCCGATTGAGATATTTAGGCTCGTCAACGCTTGTTCAGCCCAGCTTACTCCCCGGTCCACGGTTTACAATCAGAATATCGCCCTCCGTTGGGCGCGGGCGCATCCGCGCACCGCCCCGGAGCGCCGACTTCCAGTCGGCTTAACGCGTGGCGAACCCACCGATGACCTGCGCGAACTCGAGCCATCCAAGCCGGCTGCAAGCCGGTGCTCCGACGGCTCGGGGGCAGTACGCGGATGCGCCCCCCCATCCCCAACCCGCCACCGATCCAGATCCCGCACTCCGCATTGAGAATTGGTCCTGGTCATGCTTTCGTCATCCGTCATTCGCCCCTCGGGGCTCATGGGGTTTTTACCCCAAGGACAAAAACCTATTGTCCCCTTTATTTTGATTACAGCAGGCGGGGACAGGATGGCTCGTCCCGCAATAAATAATTGTAAACAACCTGAA
>JAQGOT010000687.1 GCA_028293465.1 Pedosphaera sp.
TTCTCCCCGCTGCGATTACCGCCAAAACATTGCGCGATATGGGGCTGCAGCCCGAGGATGTCATGAACCGGATCTTTGGCGGCATCGAACCCGCGAGCGCCGCCGCGACTCATCCCAAGGGCAAACACGATTTGCAGAAACTCGACGACATGGTTAAGGCTGGATTGGAGCGGCTTTATGATTTCCAACACGGTGATGGTGGTTGGGGTTGGTGGAAACAGGGTGACAGCGATCATTTCATGACCGCGTATGTTGTCTGGGGGCTCACACTGGCACGCGACGCAGGCATCACCATCAAAATGGATGCGCTGCAGCGCGGCGCTAGCTTCCTGGATAAGACCCTGGTCGAGGAGGAATTGAATTACGACGAGCAAGCCTGGATGTTGCACGCCCTGTCCGTTTTTCATGCATCGTCCAAGCAAGGTCAGGTGGGCAAGTTCCAAACCAAGGCGTTTGCAAATCTCTGGGCCAATCGCGAAAAGCTGAACGCCTACACCCGCGCGTTGCTGGCCTTGAGCGCGCACAACTACGGTTTCAACGACCAGGCGAAAACTCTCATTGCCAACCTGGAAAACGGCGTGAAGATCGACAACTCACCGGACAAATCCGTGCTCATCAGCGGCAGCTCACCCTCACCCTCGAATTCTCAACCCTCCACCGCATTGGGCACCGCCCACTGGGGCGAGGACGGCATTTACTGGCGTTGGTCCGATGGTGGCGTGGAGTCCACCGCCTTTGCTCTGCGCGCATTGATGGCGATTGATCCGCAAAATAAATTGGTTGAACCGGTCACCAACTGGCTGATCAAGAACCGTCGCGGTGCCCAATGGAGCAACACCCGCGACACCGCGATCACGGTGCTGGCCATGAATGATTACCTCCGCACCAGCGGCGAGTTGGCGCCCGATCTCGAATACGAACTGCTCGTGAACGGGCAGTCCATCGCCAGCAAGAAAGTCTCCGGCGCGGAGGTGTTCAATGCGGCGAGCCAGTTCGCAGTCGATCCGAAGCTGATCCGCGACGGTGAAAATGATGTTCGTATCGTGCGCCGGGGCGGGAAAGGGTCGATCTATTTCGCGGCTGAGGCCAGATACTTCAGCCTGGAGGAGCCCATCACGCCCGCCGGTAATGAGATTTTTGTCCGCCGGCAATATTACAAACTCGTGGGCCGGCCAACTTTGCTCAAGGGTTACCTGTATGATCGTCAACCCCTCAACGATGGTGAAACCGTGAAGAGCGGCGAGCGCGTGGAAACCGTGCTCACGATCGAGGCCAAGAATAACTACGAGTATCTGCTCTTTGAGGATCTCAAGCCGGCCGGCCTTGAAGCCGTGGAGGTTCGCAGCGGCGAGTCCCTTTACGCCAACGAGCTCAAGTCCGGCGCGGTGGAGCGAAAGTTCGGGCCGACCACCAACACCGTGACCGAACCCACGGCATCGCCAAAGAGCAACCTCCGCGGTGTGAAGCGCCGTATCCTGAGCGATTCCGCCAATTCCGGGCCGGTCTCACGCCCCGCTCCGGTCACCGATGAGGACCATACCGGCCGCACGCGCTGGGTTTACCAAGAATTGCGTGACCGCAAAGTGGCGCTGTTCATCGACAAACTGCCCCAAGGCGTTTGGGAAATTAAATACGATCTTCGCGCTGAAGTGCCGGGCCAGTTTCACGCGTTGCCCGTCGTGGGCCATGCCATGTATGTGCCCGAAATCCGTTGCAACGGACAGGAAGTGCGAATCACTGTAGAGGACGCAAAGTAAATTCCGAAAAGTATAATATGAAAACCATCCCTCGTTTGATCTGCGTTGTGGGCATCGGGTGCGTGATCGTTGCCGCTCTGGCTGCCGACCGAAAGCACTCAGCTCGAGCGAATCCCAAAGCAGAAGTCGGGGCGCTTACCGAACAGATCCGATCCCTGCAAACCCGGGTACAGGCTTTGGAGCAAAGACTGCAAAAGTTCGAAAGAGCAGAGATCATGCCCGCGATGGGCGCCTTGATTCAGAGTCCTAACGGCATCATTTCGGTCCCGAATGCCGTGGCCGATCCCGGCCACCCGCCCAAAATCTGGGGCGAGGGCGAATGCAATGGCTGGAAGTATCAGCTCATTCCGCTCCGTGGTTCTGATTCCGACACTTGGGCGAAGGCCGACCCGATCGCGCGTTGACAAGCGCCCCAGGGTTCTCACGTTGAAAATATCCGGACATGGTGGGCTCTAAAGAAAACCCAGCGGATTGGTTGGCCGGTTTTCAGAAAAATGGCTTCGCCATTTTATCTGACGCACTTCCTTCACGCATGGTCTCAGAGTTAATTGACGCGATTGAACGCGCGCCAACCGGAGTGTCATCCCTGCGGCAACGGGGGCAAGATGTCTACGCCATGCGAAATCTCATCGAGAGCGTGCCGGCGGTCCAGACGCTGGCCGACTCGGCTCCCATGCGGGCGTTGGTAAAACTCATCTTGGGCTCCGGCGCTTTTGCCGTGCGCGGGTTGCTGTTCGACAAAACCCCCGAAGCGAATTGGAAGGTGCCGTGGCATCAGGACCTGACCATCGCCGTCCGTCACCGGGTCGACGTTTCAGGTTTTGGCCCTTGGTCAATCAAAGCTGGGGTGCAGCATGTCCAACCGCCCGTGACGGTGCTGGAGCAGATGTTAACAGTGCGATTGCACCTCGACGACTGCCCGGAGGAAAACGGCCCGTTGCAGGTTCTGCCCGGCTCGCACACCAATGGCCGGCTGACTGCGGCGGACATCCGAGCCTTGCGCGCCAGCACTCCTGCGGTTTCCTGCGCCATGGCCTGTGCGGGGGTGATTCTGATGCGTCCTTTGCTGCTGCACGCTTCCTCGCCCTCACAACGCCCCGGCCACCGACGCGTGATTCATTTGGAGTTTGCCGCAAACCCCTTGCCGGGCGGTTTGGTATGGCTGGCCGAGCACGACCAACCAGTGTAAACAAGTTGCCCCGGTTCCTTTCCTGCTGCATGCTTGCGGGGTATGTCCGCCACCGGATCGCCACGTGATGCGTCGCGCCCGACCTTGCAACCGCTGGTCTGGGCCCTCGCCATTTCGCTGGGGATTCACCTGCTCTTTTACGGCGGTTTTGAGTTGGGACAACGGCTCCATTGGTGGCAGAACGAACGGATGCCTGATTGGTTGAAAAAGGTCTCAAGAACACTGGCAGAGGCTAAAAAGTCTCCAAAACCCGCTCCCGTCGTTCCACAGGAGGAACCGCTTCTCTTCGTGGATGTGGATCCCAACGTGGCGACGCCGGATGCGCCCAAGGACGCAAAGTATTACTCCTCCCGCAATTCCAAGGCGGCGAATCCCGATGCGAAGATCGAAACTGATACGCCCAATATCACGGGCACGCAAACTCACGTCCCTAAAACTGACAATGCGCCGCTCACCAAGGCTCTTCCGTTTCAACCCTCTGCGCCAAAACCCGTGAGCAAGGAAGAGGACACCGCCGAATCCAAGCCCAAAGGCGGACCCAAAGTCGGCGATCTGGCCATGGCAAAGCCGGACCCCAAGCCAGACCTCAAGCCGGATGATGGTCAGGTGGATGGAAAAAACGGCGACGCGACCTCCGAAACCCACAAACGGCCACGCACACTGGCCGAGGCGCACAAGGACCAAGCTCCGATTCCCGGCGAAATGATGAAGCAGATCGGGGGGGTAAAGCCCCACTTATCAGCCCCGTCGCTGGACACCAAAGGGACGCCCTTTGGCGAGTACGACGCGGCCATCGTCGCGGCCATCCGGATGCGCTGGTTTGATTTGCTGGAGAACCAGGCTTCAGCGCGGCAACGAACCGGCAAGGTGGTTTTGGAATTTCGCTTGAATTATGATGGGCGCATCACTGATATGAAGGTGATTGAGAATGACGTGGACGACGTGCTGGCCATTCTTTGCCGGCGGGCCATCACCGACCCCGCGCCTTATCAGCCCTGGCCGGCCGACCTGCGGCGGTTGATGGGTGCGGATTATCGGGACGTGCGGTTCACTTTTTTTTATGATTAGGCAAACCTTGCATTGGTTGAGTAATGAGCGACGGAATCAGTCCAGAAAATAGAGTGTCATAATGGAAAACTTTTTTTTAATCATCATGCTGCTGACCTCGATTGTCGGCCTGACCTTCATCGTGGAACGCGGCTTGGCGCTGCGCTGGAGCAAGGTTCTCCCTCCCGGCGTGGGGAACGCCGCCGAGGCGTGCCGAACCGCCACGGACCGGCCCGTGTTGCGCCGTGTTTGTGAGCAAAGCGCCTCGCCCTTGGGCCGATTGCTCTTGACCGCTGAGCAGCATCTGGACATGCCCAGGGAAGAGAACGAAAATGCGATCCAGAGCCGCGCCCGCCAGGAGATCGTCCGATTGGAACGCGGGTTGGTGGTGTTGGAAATCGTCGTCGGGATCGCCCCGCTGCTCGGCTTGGTGGGAACAATTTACGGCATGATGTCGCTCTTCGGCGGCCTTGGCCAATCCGGCATGGGTGACAACACCGTTCTGGCCCATGGCATTTCGCTCATTCTGCGGTTCACGATGATGGGGTTGCTGATCGCCATCCCCTCGTTGATTGCCTGGAGCTATTACAGCAAGAAGGTGGAGATGCTCGCCGTGGAGATGGAAGGTGTTTGCGAGGAGTTCATCCGCCGGCAATATCGCGCGCAGGCGAAGAAATAAGCCATGCGATTTTATCTTCGCAAAAAACGGCAGCCGCCCGCAGTCATCATTGTGGCGTTGATCGATGTGCTGATCGTGGTGCTGATCTTTCTCATGGTTACCACCACCTTCAAAAAGGCGCAGCCGGCCTTGAAGCTGGCGTTGCCGGAATCGAGCCAGGCCACCAAATCCGGCGTCAGCGAAAACCCGCCGCTCGTGGTGATCATCGAAGAGGACGGCAATTTACGCTTGGGCCCGGAAGCCAAGCCGGTCACGGTGGACCGCTTGAAGAGCGAACTGCTGGCCGAGATCGGCAAGAATCCGCAACTCAAGCTGACGCTGAACGCCGACAAGAAGGCGCCCTTCGGCCAGATCGTTAAAGTGATGGATGCCGCCAAGGAGGCGAAGATCAAAACCATCAGCGCTTTCACCAAGCAATCCGGCCAACCCTGATTTCCTCCGGCTCCGCTCAGAGTGTTTCTGCTTAGCGAATCTCGCTGCCAAAGACCGTCCCTGGCATCCTCTTCGCTGAAAAGGCCAACCCCACGAGACACGCCGCCAGGCTGAGCAGTGAAATGACCGTGCCAAGCCAAAAAGCGCGATCCTCATAAACCAACTTGACCTGATGTCGCCCGGCAGGAACCTCCAAAGCTTGGAAAGCATGATTGGCCCGCCACAAAGGGACCGTCCGCCCATCCACATAAGCATGCCAGGTATGATAAAATGATTGGGCCACCGTCACCATGGCGGCGGCTTCCGCATCCACCTCGAACTCCAGTCGCTGCGCGGTTGAACGGCCGGGAAACACCTTCGCCTGCACCTGATTGGTTGCGAGTATCTGTGCCTTTGTTACTGATGGCAGATATACTGTTTGCCGTGGATCGAACTCCGGCTTGATCAGGCCCGCCGCAGCCTCCGCGCCGTCCGCAAAAAGCGGCTTCTGCCCCGCGCTGATCAGCGGCGCGAACGAAGCGCGATTTGTCCACTCCAACCCGCTCCCGCCTGCGGCCACCGGGGCGCTGATATACGCAATGCCGAGAAAATCCTTCAACCCTTTCAACTCTTCACCCTTTGCGTCGTAAGCCATCAACAGTGAGAGAATCTCGTTCGGTTCCCTCAGGAAGAGTGAAAAAAATCCATCCGTCTTCGGAATCCCGTCCAGCAGATTGCAATCATCATAAAGTGACAGCCGGCGGCAAAGATAATCGGCCGCCGGTTCCTTCAGGTTCGTAAACCGCACCTTCTCCATGGCTGCCAGCGTCGGCATGAAACGCGGTTCACCGAACTCCGCCTTGGTTGCCAAGTTCAATTGACCGCGCATCAGTCCCGGTTCATAAACCGAGCGTTCCACCGTCGGGTTGATTTTTGGCGTGTGTGTATAAACGTCCACCCAGAGGATCACGAGCAGGCCGACGCCGCACAAAATCTGCCGTTTCGATTCTCTCGCCCGCTGAAGCGCGATGAGGGTGCCCACGCTCAAAATGAGAAACCCCACCCGACCCGCGCCGTTATGCCAAAGTACCAGCCAACTCTCCCAATCCTTGGGATACCTCCCGGCCACTGCGACAATCGCCGCAATCAGGCCGAGCAAAACCCCAGTCACCATCACCAGCACTCGATTGGTCCGAACCAACGTGTCCTTGTCTGCGGGAAAGGAGAGCTGCCAACTCACGGCGTAAGCCGCCAGCATTGGCAGTGCGAACAGCGCCAAAATCACGAACTTGATCGGATACCGCATGAAACCCAGTTGTGGGAAAACCGTTTTGACGCCGGTGTAGAAATACCCCTGCGTGCCCAACGCCATCAGGATGCTGAAAATCACCGCCGCCGACAGCAACCAGACGCGTCGCTCACGAACCCGCCCCGCGGCCAACAACGCCAAGGCCACAATCCCCACGCCGACGTAATACGAAGGCGTCCAATACTGTTCGTTTTGCGGGAACACTCCGTGCCCGGATTCGAAGCAGCGGAACAGCGGCACGAGAAAATTCGCGGGCCCGGAAAGCGGCATCGCCCAGCCCAGGTCACTGAACTTCGCGTCGCGGTTGGAGTGCTGGAGCAAATCCAGGAACGGCAGCAACTGTGCCGCCGCGAGTCCCGCCGCCAGCAGGCCCACCACCAACACCCGCCCCAGCAGCCTCCCCCGCGGCTCTTCCCCTCGCCAAAAATCCAGCAGCCATAAACCTCCCACCACACACCACGTCAAAAAAATAATTTCCGGCGACCCCGTCAATAATTGCACCCCACCCGCCAGCGCCGCCAGAGCGATGGGCCTGCCTCCGCCCTTCCGCCAGGCCGATTCCACCGCCAACACCACCCACGGCATCCAAGCCCAGGCCGCGAGATTGCTGACCCAGACCAACATGTGCCAGCTCAGCCCGTTGAACGCAAAAGCCACCCCGGCCACGGCCGCCGCCAATTGGTTGCCCGTCCAATGGCGCGCCAGGAAATACATCCCCATCCCCGCCAGAATTAAATGTCCCAAACCAAAAACCCCCAGCGACCACGAGAGCGGGAAAACCAGATAGAACAATGAAAGCGGGTAGAGAACCGACGTGTTCCACTGCGCCAGAAATGGAATACCGCAATTATTGAGCGGATTCCACAACGGCACTTCACCCCGCCAAAAACACTCCCTTTGATAATGCGCCACCGGATAGGTGTACACGCCAAAATCCCGATAGAAAAAAGTTTGCTGTCCGGTGAGCACCTCCAGGAAAGTGAGCGCAATCAACAACCCCAGCAGCCCGGCGAACCGCCCCGGCGTGAACCATGCCCCGACACCCGGCGTGGCCGGCGTGGAGACAGCCGCGGCGTCGGTCTCGCTCGAAATCATTCACCGTGAATTTGCCAGACCTGAACCCGAACCCAAGGAAAAAAGCGCCTGTTGCAATCTTCCTCCCCGTCCCACGACGAGAACCTTACTTCAGCAACTCTTCCGCGATTTGCACCGCGTTCAGCGCCGCGCCCTTCAGCAATTGATCGCCCGCCACCCAAAAGCAAAGTCCATTCTCCATCGCGCAATCCATCCGCAGGCGGCCCACCTGGCAGTTGTCCTTCTCCGCCACATACAACGGCAGCGGATATTCCTTCTTCTCCGGCGCATCCACCACGTCGAGGCCCGCCGCCTTGCTCAGCACCGCGCGCGCCGCGGCCACCGTCACCGGTTGCTCGAACTCCGCGCTCACCGCCACCGAATGCGCCCGATACACCGGCACCCGCACGCACGTCACACTCGCGCGAAACGCGGGATGATGCATGATCTTGCGGCCTTCATTCTCCATCTTCATCTCTTCCTTCGTGTAGCCGGACTCCAGGAATGAATCCACATGCGGCAACACGTTGAACGCGATCTGGTGCGGGTAAACTTCCTTCGTCACCGGCTTGCCGGCCACCACCTCGCCCACCTGCCGCTCCAATTCCTCCAGCGCCTTCGCCCCGGTCCCCGACACCGCCTGGTAACTCGACGCAAAAATCCGCTTCACCGTAAAAGCCCGGTGCAACGGATACAACGCCATCAGCGTGATCGCCGTCGTGCAGTTCGGATTCGCGATGATCCCCTTATGCCGCTTCACATCCTCCGGGTTGATCTCCGGCACCACCAACGGCACCGCATCATCCATCCGGAACGCGCTCGAGTTATCGATCACCACACAGCCCGCCGCCGCCGCCATCGGCGCAAACTCCTTCGAAATACTCCCCCCCGCGCTGAACAGCGCGATATCGATTCCCTTGAAGGAATCCTTCGTCAATTCCTTGATGGCAATCTCCTTGCCGCGAAAGGTCAGCTTCTTGCCCACCGACCGGGCCGACGCCAGCAAAGTCAGTTCCCCCACCGGAAAATTGCGTTTTTCCAGCGTTTTGATCATTTCGACGCCGACGGCACCCGTCGCGCCGACCACAGCTACATGCGGTTTGCGGTTCATAACAGAGTTCGCCACCATACCCGTTGCCCGGAGTCGTCGCAAGTCCAAGCTTGCGCCCGCAGAGTGTCAACTCGCCACTGCCTGACAGCCATAGCTTGTCCCAACTTGGATTAACTTGGATTTGCTTGGATTAGGTTGGATTAGGTTGGATTAGGTTGGATTCAACTAGGTCAACCCCAGACCGGCACCTGCGCCCCCCCGATTGCCCCAGCCCCCGCTTTCGTTACTTTCGCGACCTTTTGTAAATCCCTCCCCCTCGTCATTCTGCCTGTTCCGCGGACAAACTCCGTCCCCCATCAACTCTCAACCTCAACCACCCCCCCCACTTGGGGGTGTACAGCCGTAACAGGCGTTACAATGTTCACCCCCAACCACTTACCCCCATGCGAAGCGTTACATTGCCGTTACAACGCCGTTACATCCCGCCACAAGCGTTACAAAGCCCCCTTCCGGTTATCAAATTTGAAATTTCAAATCCGCCCCCGCCTGGATTTACTGGGATTGACCCCCATGCGCCTGAATCAGCTCCGACCCACCCCCACCTCGTAGGAGGCGAGGTCAGGGCGTGTTGCCCAACTCGCGGAGCGTGGTCGTCCGCAGCCAGAGCAACATCCAAATTCTCGATTTTGCTCGAATTCTCGCATGACGTTCTCCCGCCCACGGTCGCCTTTTCGCTGTTTTGCGAGTTGGGCAACACGCCCGTCACGAGACTCTAACTCCTCCCCCGGCCTTTGAACCCTCGAACCCTCAACCACTCTTAGCGCCATGTGCAACTTTCCGGTGGCCAGATGGAGACCCTCCCGAACCGGGTTTATCCTGAGTTCAGGAGGATCGTGTTATGACTATGGAAGAGTTTCTATTGATAACCTATTGCTGGGTGGACGATGAAATCAAGGCCCTGGAATTGGGCCGGCTGCGGCCCCGGGGTTTTCAGCCCAAATTGAGCGACAGCGAGGTCATCACCGTGGAGCTGGCCGGGGAGTTTTTGGGGCGGGACAAGGACACGGAGATTTTTAGTTTTTTCCGGCGCTACCACCGGGGGGAGTTTCCGGCCCTGGCGCAGGTGGACCGGACCACCTTCGTGCGCCAGGCGGCCAACCTGTGGTCGGTCAAGCAGCGGTTGTGGCAGCGGCTGGCCAGCCGCCTGACCGAACTGGACTGGCTGTGGCTGGTGGACAGCCTGCCCCTGCCGGTCTGCCAACTGGCCCGCGCGCCCTGGTGCCGGCGCTTTAAGAGTGCTCGGCCACCTACGGCTACGACCACGTGAGCCGCCAGACTTTTTACGGTTTTCGCCTCCACCTGCGGGCGGCCGCCAACGGGCTGCTGGCCCAACTGGACCTGGCCCCGGCCAACGTGTCGGACCTGGCCCTGACCCAGCCGGTGCTCCAAGCGCCCGTGGACATCGGCGACCGCAACTACTGGAGCCCGGACAAGACCCGGGAACTGGCCCTGCGGGGGATTACGCTGCTGGCCCCGTACCGCTCGGCCAAAAAGGATCCCACGCCCGATCGTTCCTACTGGCTGGGCCGGATCCGGCGCATCGTGGAGACGGCCATCGGCGAGCTGGCCGAGCGCTACCACATCAAACGCACCTGGGCCCGGGACCGGTGGCACCTGTGCCACCGGCTAATCCGCAAATTCCTAAGCCATACCGTGGCCATCTGGCTCAACGCCCAACTGGGGCGCCCGCTGCTCCAGTTGGCGGGCTTGGTGACCGATTAAGTTGCACATGGGGTTAATCCAAGCTAATCAAGGCTGGGGAGGCGGAGGGGACAAACCTTACAGAAGCCAACGAAGCTAACGAAGGGGGATGAATCCAGGCTAATCCAAGCTCTCTCAGTGCGGAGTGAAGGATCCG
>JAQGOT010000726.1 GCA_028293465.1 Pedosphaera sp.
TGTTGCTGCTGCTTTTGCTCGCGGCCGGCGCGGTGGGATTTTGGTTCACTCGTGCCCAGGCGGTTATCGTCACCACCGCCCCTGTCCGCTCCATTTCCGGCGGCGACGCCGAGCGCACGGTCCTGAACGCTTCCGGTTACGTCACCGCCCGGCGCAAGGCGACCATTTCCGCGAAGATCACCGGCAAGGTGGTCGAGGTCCTCATTGAGGAAGGCATGCACGTGAAGGCCGGACAGGTGCTCGCGCGCCTCGACGACTCCAACGTCAAAACCAGTCTCGCCGTGGCCGAAAGCCAGCTCGACTCCGCGCGCTCAATGCTCGAAGAGACCCGCGCCTTGTTGAAGCAGGCGGACAACGAATTCCGCCGCGCCACCGAGCTGGCCGCGCAAAAAATCGCCTCCCAATCCGATCTCGACAAAGCCGAATCCGACGCCGTCTCCATCCGGGCCCGGCTCGCGCGGCAGGAACGCGATGTGACGGTGGCCGAGCGCCAGGTGGCGGCTTGGAAACAGCAACTGGACGACACCGTGATCTCCGCGCCCTTCGCCGGCGTGGTCACCACCAAGGACGCCCAGCCCGGCGAAATGATCTCGCCCGTCTCCGCCGGCGGCGGCTTTACCCGCACCGGCGTCTGCACGATCGTGGACATGGAATCGTTGGAAATCGAAATCGACGTCAACGAGAGCTACATCAACCGCGTGACGGCGACCCAGCCCGTGGAAGCGACGCTCGACTCCTATGCCACCTGGAAGATTCCCTGCAAGGTGATCGCCATCATCCCCACCGCCGACCGCCAGAAATCCACCGTCAAGGTGCGGGTTGGTTTCGACAAGCTCGACCCGCGCATCCTGCCGGAAATGGGCGTGAAAGTGGCCTTCCGTGAGTCGGCCGGTTCCACCTCCACCCCGGCGCGGACGTTGTTGGTACCCAAGGCCGCCATCCAGCAGCAGGGCGGTCGCGACGTGGTGATGGTGGTGCAAAACGGCGCGGTCGAACGGCGCGCCGTGACGGTCAGCGGCTCCAACGGCGATGATGTGATCCTGACCGCCGGCGTGAGCGACGGGGAACGGGTGGTGGTGGATGCCCCGAAAGATCTGGCCGACGCCGCAAAAGTGAAGGAGAAAAAGCCGTGAGTTTTTCAGGGAAATGGCTCATTCTCCTCGTGACCTGTCCGGTCGGGCAAAGATTCTGAGTTGCGATGTCCAAAAACGCCGACCCCGTTCGTCGTATCCGGGGCACGGCGGCGTGGCAACGGCGAAAACAAATGATTACAACCAATGAATGAGCCAACGAAAACCAATGGCCCGCTGGTCAATGTGGACGGCGTGGAAAAAGTCTTCCGCCGCGGGTCCGAGGACATTCACGTCCTGCGCGACCTGCATTTGAAAGTTCCCGCCGGCGAGTTTCTCGCGCTGATGGGGCCGTCCGGCTCCGGCAAAAGCACGCTGCTCAATCTGATCGGCGGATTGGACCGGCCCACGCGCGGCTCGGTCAGCATCGGCGGCGAGCGTCTGGACGGCCTCTCCGATCGCCTGCTCGCGGGGTGGCGCGCCCGCCATATCGGCTTTGTTTTCCAGCTCTACAACCTGATGCCGACCCTCAACGCGGAGCGGAACGTCGAACTGCCGCTGCTGCTGACGCACCTGACCAAGGCGGAACGCCGCAAGCACGTGGCCGCCGCGCTCGAAATGGTGGGGCTTTCGCATCGCGCTAAACATTTTCCGCGGACCATGTCCGGCGGCGAGCAACAGCGCGTGGGCATCGCCCGCGGCATCGTGACCGACCCGACCCTGTTGCTGTGCGACGAACCCACCGGCGATCTCGACCGCAAAGCCGGCGACGGCATTCTGGACCTGCTCCAGGCGCTGAACCGCGAGCACGGCAAAACCATCATCATGGTGACGCATGATCCCCACGCCTCCGCGCGCGCCTTGCGGACGGTCCATCTCGACAAGGGCCAACTCAGCGCTGAAGCCGTCGCATGAAATTCTTCCCGCTCATCTGGTGCAACCTGAAACGGAAGAAGCTGCGCACGTTTCTTACGCTGCTCTCCATCCTGGTGGCGTTCGTCTTGTTCGGGCTGCTCTCCGCCATCAAGGAAGCGATGACCGGCGGCATCAGCATGGCCGGCGCGGACCGGCTCGTCGTGCAGCACAAGGTGTCCCTCATCCTGTTGTTGCCGGAAAGCTACAAGGCGCGCATGGAACAACTCCCCGGCGTGGATTTGGCCGTGTTCCAGACCTGGTTCGGTGGGATTTACCAGGATCCCAAGAACTTCTTCATGCAAAACCCGGTGGTACCGGACCAGTTCCTGAACATGCACCCGGAATTCCTCCTGCCCGCCGAACAGGTGAAGGCATGGAAGGAGACCCGCACCGGCGCCATCGTCGGACGCAAAACGGCGAACAAATTCCATTGGAAAATCGGCGACAAGGTGCCCATCAAATCCCCGATCTGGGGCCGGAAAGACGGCGCCGCCGCCTGGGAATTCGACATTGTCGGAATCTTCGACGGCAAGGACAAAGTCACCGACACCACCTCGCTCTATTTCCGCTACGACTATTTTGACGAGGCGCATCGCGGCGATCGGGGCCAGGTCGGTTGGTACACCGTCCGGGTCAAAGACCCGAAAACCTCCGCCGACGTCGCCAAGCTGATCGACAAGGAATTTGAAAATTCCCTGGCCGAAGTCAAAGCCGAGCCGGAAGCGGCCATGGCGCAATCTTGGGCGAATCAACTGGGCGACATTGCCTTGATCACCACCTCGATTCTCGGCGCGGTGTTCTTCACCATCCTGCTGGTGACCGGCAACACCATGAGCCAGGAGGTCCGCGAGCGCACGGTCGAACTCGGGGTGCTCAAGGCCATCGTTTTTACGAACACCCAGGTGGTCGTGCTGGTGCTCGCCGAGTCTTGCGTGCTGGCCGTGCTCGGGGGAGGCTTGGGGCTTGGGCTCTCGTGGTTGATCACGTCCGGCGGCGATCCCACCGGCGGCATGCTGCCGATGTTTTACATCCCGACGCGGGATTTGCTGATCGGACTTGGATTAAGTGTGGCTTTGGGATTGGCCACCGGATTTTTTCCCGCCTTGCAGGCCATGCGCCTGCAGGTCGCGGTGGCATTAAGGAGAATGTAATATGGCCGGCCTTTTCAAATGGTTTCTGCAAGTGGCGTCCGTCACCAAGTTCGGCTTGTTGAGCATTCCGCAACGGCGCGGCTCCGCGCTCGCCTCGGTCATCGGCATCGCCGGGGTCGTCGCCGTGCTCGTCAGCGTGTTGTCCATGGCGACCGGCTTCCGCCAAACCATGTCCGGCACCATCCCGCCTGACGCCGTGATCGTCCTGCGCAACGGCGCGGACAGCGAAATGGTCAGCGGCCTCTCGCGCCCGGAAACGCGCCTGATCGCCGACGCACCCGGCTTGGTGCGCGGATCGGACGGCCCACTGGCCTCCGCGGAGCTGTTCGTGATCGTCGATCTGCCCAAACGCTCCACCGGCACCGATGTGAACGTCCCCATGCGTGGTGTGGAACGCGCCGCGTTCCAGGTCCGCGACAAGTTGAAAATGGTCGAAGGCCGGGCGTTCGAGTTTGGCAAGAACGAGGTCATCGTCGGCACCGCCGCCGCCAGCCAATTCGCCGGCATGCAGGTCGGCGGCAAAATAAAAGTTGGCCGCGAACAATGGCCCATCGTCGGCGTCTTCTCCGCCAACGGTGCCGCTGCCGAATCGGAGGTCTGGACCGACGCCACTATGTTGCAGGGCGCGTTCAACCGCGGCGATTCGTTCCAGGCAGTTTATGGCAAACTCGCGACCCCGGGAGCTTTCAACCAATTCAAAGACTCTCTGACCACCAATCCGCAACTCGACGTCAAGGTCGAGCGGCAGGCTGACTTTAATGAATCCCAATCGGCCGCCATGACGAAGATGATCGACACCCTGGGTATATTGATCGCCGGTTTGATGGCCGTGGGCGCGGTGTTCGGCGCGCTCAACACCATGTACAACGCGGTCTCGGCCCGCACGCGCGAGATCGCCACGCTCCGCGCGCTCGGCTTTGGGCGCGGCTCAGTGGTGGTTTCCGTGATGATCGAGTCACTAGCCTTGGCGTTGATCGGCGGGTTGATTGGCGCGGCCCTCGCTTACCTCTTCTTCAACGGTCACCGCACCTCCACCATGAATTTCCAGAGCTTCAGCCAGGTCTCCTTCGCCTTTGCCGTCACGCCCGCGTTGTTGGTGAAAGGCATTACCTGGGCGGCGATCATCGGGGTGGTCGGCGGCATCTTCCCTGCCGTGCGCGCCGCCCGCCTCCCCATCGCATCGGCCCTGCGCGAACTCTGACACACGCCGCCGGTTTGATTTGTAAAAAGTATCCAACCGGTTATACTGCTGGCGCCGTGGGCAACTGCGGTCGATAACAACGTGTGGGTTAAGGGCAATCTATGGCAAACCAGGAACAAAAGTCCTACTTGGAAATGAATTTCCATCTCTCCGATGGCTCCGCCGAAACCTTTTTCCAGGAGGATGAAACCGCCGCCCGCCGCATTCTGGACAACCTGCGTCCCGGCCAGCTTTTTAAACAGGCCAGGATCATGCTGGCGGGCACCTACTCCATGACCGCCTTCGTCCCGTCGCACCTTGAAAAAATCGACTTCGCCTGCGCGGACTTTGTCTGTTGGGAATTTCCCGCGGACCTCTCTGATATCGTCGTGATCCCCGAAGCCCAGTTCCGCGAAAAAACCGGACTGTCCGATCCCGCGCGCCTGCAAAAGCGCAGCCAAAGCCGCGTCCCGGGCGATCCGTTCGTGGCCTTCCTTGATTTGGAAATGAAAAGCGGCCGTCACACCTTCCTCATGCTCGAGGGAGCCGTCGATCTGCCTGCGGAACGTTTTCACCGCCTCCAACTTCTCCTCTCCGGGGTGAACCTGCATGCCCGGCTGCCGGAAGGCGGCATGACCCTCTTGAACCTCGCCAATCTCCTCCGGTTCACCGCCTACCCCGGGCCGCGCGAAGCCCCCTCGGACGCCTGGTCCGCGCACCACCGGTTGAGCTGAACAGCACGGCTCCACCCATGCAAGAGTCGGCGATAGCTCGCCCGCCGTGCGCCTAAACCGAACTCTCGAGCCGTTGGAACGCTCCTGCACGACATTTTCAGGCCCATAGGCAGGTGTGCCTTGGCATTCAAGCCAACGCACACTCCCTTCCTGCCACCCCATTGCAAATCGCCGAACCTTTGTGGGTGAACACCCTATGGTTCGGGTTCAGGCTGCAAGATATGCTCTCGCGCAATGGCCACCTCTGTGCCGGCCTTCGCGCCGTTTGGCCCGCAATGAAAATTTGTGGCTCACGAGAGGCATTCTCACAATCTGGCAGACATCTCTTATGAAACGGCAGAACCCTATTTATCCTTTCCCTGGGGCGGCGACCTTGGCGTGAACCGGACCGGATCCCAGGCCAATGCTCTCCCATTTCTCCAGCCAGGCGGCTTATGTTGAGTCCTGCTCATCCTGTTAAGCCGCGTCGATGCTGTCGGCGTGGATGCCGCCCGGGGCGGGAGCCTCATGGTGCCTCGCGTATTCTCTGCCTCGTTCTCGCCATCTACCTCACCGCCGCCGGCTGCGGGAAGAAGCCGCCCCCCACGACGCCCCCACCGGTGGTCCAGGTCGTGACGGTTTCCCCAAAAGACGTTCCCATTTACGCGGATTGGATCGGCACACTCGATGGCTACGTCAACGCACAGATCCGCGCGCAAGTCACGGGTTATTTGCTCACTCAGAATTACACCGAAGGCAGCCAGGTAAAACGGGGCGACCTGCTTTTTCAAATTGATCCCCGCCCCTTTGAAGCCGTGCTCGATCAGGCCAAGGCCAAGCTGGCCCAGGACGAGGCCCAATACGTCCGGAGCCAACTGGACGTCGCACGTTATACCCCGCTAGCTAAGACAAGCGCGATTAGTCAGCAGGAACTTGATAACGCCGTGGCCACCAACCTCGCCGCCCAGGCCCAGGTCAAGGCGGATGAGGCTGCAGTGGAAACGGCCAACCTGAATCTTGGCTTCACCAGAATCATTTCGCCCATCGATGGCCTGGCCGGCCTCGCCCAGGCGCAAGTTGGCGATCTGGTCGGTCCCAGCAGCAACCCGTTGACCACGGTCTCCACGATCGATCCCATCAAAGTTTACTTCACCGTCAGCGAACAGGATTATCTGGCTTATCGGCGGCAATACACCAACGTCACCGAACGCGCCGCGCACGAGCAGGAACTCGAATTGCAAATCATTCTCGCCGACGGCTCGATTTACCCGCGTCCAGGCAGGTTTTATTTCGCGGAGCGCGCGGTGAATCCAACCACGGGGACGCTCCAGTTGGCGGGCCTTTTCCCCAACCCAACTTACGTCCTCCGACCCGGTCAATTCGCCCGGGTGCGCGCCCAGACGCAAATTCGAAAGGGCGCGCTGCTGGTGCCGCAACGCGCCGTCACCGAACTGCAGGGCTCCTATCAGGTGGCGATCGTGGACGCACAGAACAAGGGTCACCTCCGACCGGTCACCGTGGGCGAACGCACGGGCTCGGATTGGATCATCGCAAAGGGCCTCCAACCCGGGGACCGGGTCGTTGTGGAGGGAGCGCAAAAAGTCAAGGAAGGCATGCCGGTGAACCCACAGCCTTTTGTCCCGCCGGCACAAACCAACCGTCCATCCGCCAGCCAACCCACGAACCGGTAAATTCCGCGACCAAACTCGGCCAAGCCGATTACCATGTATCGATTTTTCATCAACCGGCCCATTGTTGCCATGGTGATTGCCATCATGATGGTTCTGGTCGGCGCGGTTTCGATGCTCACGCTGCCCGTGGCGCAGTTCCCCAACATCGTCCCGCCCGAAATTCGGATCCAAGCCACCTACGTCGGCGCCAATGCGGAGACGCTCGAACAGTCCGTGGCCACCCCCATCGAAGAACAGATGAGCGGCGTCGATAACATGAGCTACATGTATTCCATCAATGCCAACAATGGCGTGATGCGTCTCATCATTGACTTTGATGTGAAATCCGACCCGAACATCGACCAGGTGCTGGCGCAAATGCGGGAAAACCAGGCCGCGTCCCAACTCCCCAGCGCGGTTCAGAACTATGGAGTCACGATTCTGAAATCCCCCACCTCCCCGCTGATGTTGATCTCCCTCTTCTCCCCCAAGGGAACTCGCGATACAACCTTCCTGGCAAATTACGCCTACATCAATCTTGCCGATCAGATCACGCGCGTCCCCGGCATCAGCAGCGTGCAGGTCTTCGGCGCCGGCCAGTATGCCATGCGGTTCTGGGTCCGGCCGGACCGGCTCGCCCAACTCAACATCACCGTCACCGACATCATCAATGCCATCAACGCGCAGAACACGGTCAATCCCGCCGGCCAGATCGGCGCCGAACCGGTTCCTCCCGGGCAGGAATTTACTTACACCGTGCTCGCCCAAGGCCGGCTCATCTCGGAGGAGGAATTTGGCAAGATCGTGATCCGTGCCAACCCCGATGGTTCCATGGTGCGGCTGGCCGACGTCGCCCGCATCGAATTGGGTGCGCAAGTTTACAACCTCCGCGGCCGCCTCAACGGCTCCCCCTCCGCCATCATCGCCGTTTACCAGTTGCCGGGGTCGAACGCGCTCGACGATGCGAAACGCGTGCGGGCACTGATGGTGCAGTCCAAGGAACGTTTCCCCGCCGACCTGGATTACGCGGTCTCCCTGGACAC
The DNA here is from genome assembly GCA_028293465.1 of Pedosphaera sp. Classification (GTDB taxonomy): domain Bacteria; phylum Verrucomicrobiota; class Verrucomicrobiia; order Limisphaerales; family Pedosphaeraceae; genus JAQGOT01. The sequence continues at coordinate 7,743 of JAQGOT010000726.1, forward strand.
GACGTTGGCCGTCAGCCAGGGAATCAGCGAGATTACCACCACCCTCTGGGAGGCGCTGCTCCTGGTCATCCTGGTCGTGTTCATTTTTCTTCAGGGCTGGCGGGCCGCGCTCATTCCCCTGCTGGCGGTGCCAGTCTCGCTGGTGGGTACCTTCGCGCTGTTTCCGCTCTTCGGCTTCTCGATCAACACGCTCTCCCTGTTCGGGCTCGTGCTGGCCATCGGTCTCGTGGTGGATGATGCCATTGTGGTCGTCGAAGCCGTCGAACGGCACATCGAAGAAGGCCTGGCCCCCAAGGCGGCGGCGTTCAAGGCCATGGAAGAAGTCTCCGGCCCGGTGGTCGCCATCGCGCTGATTCTGGCGGCCGTGTTCATACCCACCGTTTTCACCCCCGGCATCACGGGCCGGCTTTATC
>JAQGOT010000735.1 GCA_028293465.1 Pedosphaera sp.
ATAATGAGCCGCGATTACGGAGGGACTCAGAGCCGTGTTGTAATAGGCGACCTCATCGGCCTTGCCGCTCCAGCGGAAGCCTGTGTCGGCACGCTCACCGATCGTAAACGGCCCGCTGACGCCCGGCAAATAAGGGGCATTTGGAACGTCGCTGGCGGAGAGCACGCCGTTCAGGTAAATTCTAGCAGTGGTACCGTCGAAGGTTGCCACAACATGGGTATAGACTCCGACCACATTCCCGACGTTGCCAACGGGGTTCGCGGCCACCGCAGTGCCACCGCCTTTATACATGCGCAACTCGTAGCCGGTTCCGCCGGTCTGGTAAATCAGCCAACCGGCACGCGGGTTTCCGAAATCGCCGCAGGATAGCGCGCAGTTCGCCGCGGCAGCATCTGCGTACAGCCACCCTTCAATCGAGAACGTGCTCGGGTTGAGAGCCGCATTGTAGGGGACTAGGACGTCCTGACTCGAGCCATCGAAATGCACGGCGGTGCCGCTGTTGGCCAGCGCGCCGGGAAAACCACGGAAAAAGCCTTGCGAGCCCTCATAGGTTCCTGCGGTACCAAGCGAGCCAAGATTGACTGCGTTGGTGATGGGAGCTTGTGCGGGCGCTGTTTCATTCAACCGCCAGTAACCCGCAGGCCCTTGGGACAGCACCGTTGATTGATAATCCGCGTGGACTGAAAGTGTGCCTAATGAGGCCAGGAGCATGCCACGGGCGAGGTGGATGCGAAGTCGTGAGGAGTTAAGTTTCATATCGGGTTATTTGGTTGGACTGCCGTCGGTTTGTTATGTTGAGGTTGCATTAACGAATCTGAGCCTTGCCTGTCGCTGTCAGTTGCGCGTCCCTCAAGGGCGGATTGCGCTAGGTTTTTCCTACATCACTCGTCAGTCTCCGGATTTGTGGAGAAAGAACGCTGCTTTCCTGAAAAAAGAATCCGCATCACAGCCACACCATCGGAAGCTTGGGGATGATGGCCCTCATTTATTTCAGGCGTGTACTATGATCTTGCAACCAAAACACATCCTGATTGTTAGGCGAGGGCGTGGATTGGACGGCGAGCGGATCGCCGCCCTTCACCAGCGGCGGGGTCGTGCGTCCATCCTTCCAGCGGTGCATCTCGGAATGGCCGTCAGTGAACGAAAAGCCAGCGGCGAGATTATGATACATGCCGGGAATGTCACTGGTGAAGGCGTAGGCACCCGGGTTGGATGGGGAGTAACCGGTCATATCCGTCATGAAATTGCTCCAATTCACCCGGTCTTCGCGCATATCAAGGAACACGAAGATTTTCGAAGGTTCAGTGATCCTGGAAAATTTTGAATAGATGGCGTAAGGATCGGCAAAGGTGTTCCCTCCGTTATCGCCATTCGGACCGGTGCCTGGCGCGGGGGCGAAGCCGCCGACATACAGGTTCATCGACATCGTCAGGATGCGATCCTTCGTCGCACCGTTGGCAACCACCGTGGAGTGGTCGGCCGGACATTTGCAAAGGGACGCGTTCTTAATGTACGGCCATAGCGGACGCCTCATCATGTCATAAGCCACATCCCAATTGGCGCGATTAGCTCCATTAGTATCCATATGAGCACCCGACCAGGCGTAGTTATCCGGATCGGTGGGGTCGGTGGTGGGAGGTTTCGGGGTGTTGCCCCGCGTACTGGCATAAACCAATTGCTCATTGCTATCATCGGAATACATCCGCCAACCCAGACAGAGTTGGCGATGGTTGTTCAGGCACTCGATCCCTTGGGCTTTAGCTTTGGCTTTGCTCAAGGCGGGCAGGAGCATGGAAGCGAGGATCGCAATGATCGCGATAACCACCAACAATTCGATCAAGGTGAATCCTGCTGGTTTGTGCCGGGATGTTCCGTGGGATTGAGTCTGAGGTGCTTTCATAAAAAAGTAATTTCCCAGAATTCGACATTACCAAGAACGTTGTTCAGGCTTTAACTGCATGCGGAAGGTTCTTCCAATGTGGACTCTTTGGTTTATCAATGTCAATAGGAAAACGTTCAATCTTTCTTAAAATAAATTCTTACCCCCCGGCAGCTTAGGTAATAAACCCATGCAACTTACTTGCCAATGATGGGCTTCGAATCTCGAGAAAATTTGCCCGTCGTGTGCTCGAAAACCACCGGTGGGCAAGGACATTCGTGAGCAAGCCGCTCGGGTGGCGGGAGCGCTGCGGGAATGGTGTCGCGTTATCATCACAGATCAGATGTTTGGCTGCTAAAGCATTGACCATGCCATCTCAGCGCGGGCGGCAAAAACCCTTATTTCCGGCCAAAAACATAAAGTTCCACCCATTCTGACCGCAGCCTCCGCAGCCAGTTGAGTGTTCAATTAAAACCAACGTGGGCAATTGGAAGCTTCCGCAGGGCTTCCAGTTGATCCCAGGTTCGCGGCTGCGTTTTGTGAAGGGACCGGACAAAGAAAGGCACACTCACACCTCTCGTAGTTAATAAAAACCCGCTTGAGTTTTTCCCCAGCAGGGTATTCTCCTGCGCGTCCAAGCTGCAAACCCGAGTCGCCGTTGCTCCTGCTCGATTCCATGAACATATCTGAATGGCTTTTTGTGACATTTCCTGCCGGTAAAGGTTGAAGCTCAAACCGGGTGCGATGAGGGTGAATGCTCGATTGTGCAAAGCGACGCCAAGAAGAGAGAACTATGAAGCTTGATCAAAACAATTCCTCAGCTGCCGACCTCGTGCTTCGCAATCTCCTTCCAGAATCCTCCTGCCGCAGGTCGCTTTGAGATTTTTGGCTGACTCTGTCTCCCTTGCGGATGGACTCAATCCGGCCCGATGGGCGATCACTCTCAACCCAGAGTTCATTCGACTTAACGTCGGGTGGGTGGAAGCTTTTGTATTGGCCGAACAACAGGACCAATCCCCTTGACCATGCCGCTGCACAGATACTTCTTGATGCCTTCCTTGCTGGTGGGCGCGGTGGTCGCCAATACCTCAACCCGGAACTGCTGGCCGAACTCCCGGTCCTGCACCCACTGGCCCTAGGCGGTGACCCATTCCCCGGGGTTGGCGGCGGGCAAGGAACCGACCACCGTCACCAGTTCCCGGTGGCTCTTGGCCTTGACCTTGAGCCCGGCGAAGCCGTTCTCCTCGTTGAAGAACGTGACCCGTTCGATCAACCCGGAGAGACTCTCGGCAAAGGACTTGGGCGGCGGTGCTTGCAATTTCCTACAGCAAGCAACTGCGTACCGTTGCAGGCAAGCCACGGCCGAGTTCTAACAAGAGGATAGAACGAAGTCCCATAACTGGTCAACGAGGAGGTGGATATCGTCTGGTCCTCCCACTGCGATTGGGGTCCTAATCACGGGTGACTGATGGGTTACGATGCCACGACACTCCAGCGTGTCG
>JAQGOT010000770.1 GCA_028293465.1 Pedosphaera sp.
CGGCTCGCCCTGGCCAAGGATTAATCCTTTTACCCGATGGCAAAAAAGCAAAAGCTTGATCTCACGCCCACCGGCGCGGCCTTGAATAATCCCTTCGCGGCCTTGGACGCGGGCGGCTTGCCCGCCGGCCCGAGCACCCCGCCGCCCGCCGCGCCCGCCAACGCGGAACCTTACAAGCCGTCCAAGCTGGGGCGGGTCGTATTGCGCCGGGAAAAGGCGCATCGCGGTGGCAAGACGGTCATCGTCATCCATGATTTTGCGCCGCATATCGGCGGTCGATACATCGAAACGCTTGCCGGCAAACTCAAGGCGGCGTGCGGTTGCGGCGGCACGGCCAAAGACCGGACCATCGAGGTACAGGGCGATCAACCGGCCCGCATCCGCGCGTTGCTGGAACAGGAAGGATTTCGAGTTGCAGGGGTGACCTGAACACGGGATGCTGGGGTATGCAGGTGACATTGAGCAACGCGGAGATCCGGAAATTGAAAGCCCAGGCGCAACGCCTCGAACCAACGTTCAAGGTGGGCAAAGCCGGCCTGAGCGACGGTTTTGTGAAGAGCATCGATGAAGCCTTCGCGTACCGTGAGCTCATCAAGGTTAAGTTTGTCGAGTTCAAGGAGGAGAAAAAGACCCTCGCGCCCGAACTCGCCGAAAAAACCCGGAGTGAATTAATCATGCGGGTGGGCAACGTCGCCGTCCTCTACCGCCGCAAACCTGCCGCCCCGCCGGAGTCCCCGCAACCGCCGGTTTGATCAAGGCCGGGATCCCGGTTGCCCGCCTCGGTCCCGTAAAAGGTTGCCAAGCTCCCGTTCTTCTGGCGTAAATCAACCATGGTTGGAACGGCTTCCAGAATCTCCCGCACGGTCTTCATTGCCGTCAGCGTGTGGCTTCTCATCGCCTTGGCCGCGGGTTATTTGCGCCTGCTCGAACCGGCACCGCGCGTGGCCATCCAGGGGATTCTGGTGGCGTTGACCGCCGGCGTGTTACTCGCATTTTGGAAAATTCGCTCTTTCCACGATTGGCTCATGGCCCTGTCTCTGCGAGCTCTGATTCTGTTCCACGCCGTGCGCTTCATCGGCCTCTACTTCCTCGTCCTGTATCGGCGTGGCGAACTGCCTTTTGCCTTCGCCGTTCCCGGCGGCTACGGTGATATCGCCGTCGCCATCACCGCGCTCCTGGTCGCGGGATGCTTGCTGAACAACCCGGCGAGTCGGCGGATCATCCTCACCTGGAATCTGCTCGGCCTGATTGACATTCTGCTCGTGGTTGTCACCGCCGCCCGCCTGGGCTTGGCCAAACCCGATTCCATGCTCGCCCTGACCCGCCTGCCGCTCAGCCTTTTGCCAACGTTTATCGTCCCCCTCATCATCACTTCTCATCTCATAATTTTTTATCGTCTCCGCCGCAGCCCGCACCCGGCCTGACCTCATGCAAACAAATCATCGCAATCTCCTCCCGCTGCCGCTGATGGTGCTGTTGTTTATCGCGTCCGCCGGCCTGCTGGGGGCTTCCGAACCCACCGCCACCCCCGCGCCTGAATTGGACACTCTGTTCCGACAGGAATCCGGCTGGACCGGTGCGGACGGTTCCTTTTCGATCCCGCTCTCCCCGGACACAACCCTCTGGCTGTTCGGAGACACCTGGGTGGGTGAAATCAAGGACGGCAAACGAACCAACACCACGCTCATCAATAACTCAGTCGCCCTCCAGCACGGCAGCGAACGACCGCAATTCTTCTACGGCACCAAGCTCACCGGTAAACCGGCCGCCTTTATCACGCCGAAGGACCGGCGCGGTTATTTTTGGCCGTTCCATGGGGTGCGCACAAAGGATGGCCTTTATTTGTTTCTGCAACAGGTCGAGAACGTCCCCGGCAAGGCGGGCGGCGCGTTCAACTTCCGCATGACCGGCACCTGGCTGGGCCATGTGCTCAACCCGGATGATCCGCCGCCGGACTGGAAAATCACCCAGCAAAAGCTTCCCTTCGCCAAATTCACCCCCCAAGGCGATCTGCTGCTGGGCGGCTCGGTCATGCGCGATGGGGATTACCTCTACATTTACGGTGTGGATTCGCGCGCCATCGCAGGAAAGAAACAGAGCTCGTTAGTTGTCGCGCGGGTGCGAGAGCAACACCTGGGCGATCTCAAACAATGGCGCTTTTTCGCAAACGGAAAATGGGCCTCTGACTCCGGGAAGCTGTCGCCGCTCTGCCCCGATTTCCCCACGGAATTCTCAATCTCTTATCTGCCCGCGGCCAAAAAATACGCCGCCGTTTACATGGGAGGCCCCATTTCGGGAAAAATCCGGCTGCGCCTGGCCTCGTCGCCAACCGGCCCTTGGGAGGAACCGAGGCTGATCTATGAATGCCCCGAGCAAGCCTGGCCGGAGAAGGTTTTTTGTTATTCCGCCAAGGCGCATCCGGAACTCGCCACCTCGCCCGATGAACTCATCATCACCTATGCCGCCAATTCCTGGGAGCTTGCGAACGTCTTGAACGATGCCCGGCTTTACTGGCCGCGCTTTGTGCGGTTGAAGTTTGATCCCGCGCCCTGAAATGGGGCGCCAAGCCGGTTTTCAGACGACTGGCACGAGCACCAATCTCGCCAGCCGCTTACTTCATCGCGAGGAGTTCTCTGACGAGTTCGACGAGTTGCTGGGCCTGGTACGGCTTGGCCAGAAAGCGATCTGGTTTCACATGCGAGGCGTCGTAGATGTCCTCGGCCACCGTGCCGCTGACGAGCAAAATCCTTTGACCGGGGTTGAGCCGCCGAAATTGCTCAATCAATTCCATGCCGTTCATGGTATGCATGGCGTAGTCCGTGATGAGCAGGTCGGGCCGGGGGTTGGCGGCGGTGTACGTTTGCAGCGCGACTTCAGGATCGCGGAACGTTTTGATGTGGTGACCCTGCGGTTCGAGAATGGCGCTGGCCAGTTCCAAAAGCATCGGCTCGTCGTCCACGACGTAAATCAACGCCCCGGAACTCTTCATCGGCTGGGTATCGCCTGGTCTCGATTCGCTCATGGCACGCGCTCTTTTTTCTTCTGGTCGAACTTATTGATACTGATACCGCAATCCGATGAATTAGCAAGCTGTCTTTGAATCCTCCGATGGATAACTTGCGCAGCAGCAACGCCCTGCGACCGTGCGTCCACCACCAAAATACGGTTGCACCCAAATTCGCATTGCACCGCCCCGCCACAAGCCGTAAGGTTCCCCGTTAGAGATGGTCGAACCTGCCAACTGACCCTGGAAGGCACTTATGAAATCCGATAAATCATCCTTTAAAAAGGTTGTTAAAGACGTAACCACGCCCGTCCGCAAAAAGAGCGCCACTGTGGCCAAACAATTGAAAGGCGGGACCAAAGCAAAGGCAATCGAACCTGCTCCCGCCCCGGTGCCCAAGCCAAAGATTACTGCCAAAAAAGCAGAACCGACGCCAACCAAAACCACGATCAAAGCCACCGCCCCCAAGCCCAAAGCCAAAGCCCCGGCCAAGAAAGCAGCCGTCCCCCCCGTTCCATCCATTTTGCTCGAAGGTGATCAATCCCCCGTCACCACGCCCCACGGACCGGGTCAGCGCTACGCCTTGGGCCCGGTGCCGCCCCCCGCGCATCTTGGTGGCGCGGAAACCGCCGGCGAACTGCCGGAAGCCTACGGCACCAAGCAATTGCTTTTTACGGCGCGCGATCCCCATTGGCTTTATGCCCGCTGGGACCTGACCCGCCAGCAGCAGCGCGAATACAACGCCCTCTCCGCCGACCGCCATCTCGTGGTGCGCGTGTATGTCAACGCCGTCAAGGGCGAACCCTTTGCTCAAGTCCACGTTCACCCGGAATCGAACCATTGGTTCATCCACGTTGACCGGGCCGGAACCAAATACATCGCCGAACTCGGCTATTACCCGTCCGGCGGCAAATGGGTCACTATTTCCACCTCCGACGCCACCCTCACCCCACCCGACACCATGTCGGAGGACGTGTCCGCGCAATTTGCCACCATCCCCATTGAAGTTCCGTTCGCCGAACTCATGGCTTTGGCCCATGAAGCCGTGCGCCAAAATATTCCCTTGGCAGAGGTCATCCAACAACTCCGTGCCTTCGGTTACACCCAGTTTGCCCAGACGACCGCCGAGCCCGGCCAATGGACGCCCGAACAACAGCGCGCACTTTCTTCCATCATCACCATGGACCGCGTCCGCCGCGTCTGGATGGGTTCGCTGGAAATCACCGAGTTGATCCGGCGTCAAATGCAGCAGGAAATTTCCTCCATGAGCGCGGCGCAATTCTCGCTGCCCACCTCACCGGGCGGGGCCGTCACCAGTGTCTCGAGCCCGTTCGGCGGCCAGGAGCGAAGAAAAGGTTTTTGGTTCAACGTCAACGCCGAATTAATCCTCTACGGTGCGACCGAACCCGACGCCCAGGTCACCATCGGCGGCCGCGTCATCAAGCTTCGTCCTGACGGCACCTTCAGCTACCGTTTTGCGCTGCCGGATGGGAATTATGACCTGCCCGCCATCGCGATCTCCTCCGACAAGACCGACGGCCGCGCCGCGGAACTGAAATTCGGCCGCAGCACGGAATATCGCGGTGACGTCGGCACGCACCCGCAGGACCCGCAGCTCAAGCCACCGTTGGTGGCCCATGTGGCGTAAGCAGCTATGGATCGCGACGTCGAGCATCTCCGGTTGCTCTCCATTTTTCACTACGTCTTGGGTGGGATCCACGCGCTCTTCGCTTGTTTCGGCCTGCTTTACGTCATCATCGGGCTGGTCATTGCCGTCGCTGCGCCTTCCCATGGCTCCAACGGGCCGCCGCCGCAGATAGTCGGTTGGCTCTTCGTTTTATTGGGTGGGTTCTTCGTTCTGCTGGGCTGGGCCGTTGCCGCCGTCATTTTGTACGCCGGCCGGTGCCTTGCACAGAGAAAGCATTATACCTTCTGCCTGGTTGTCGCCGCGCTCACCTGCCTCATGTTTCCCTTTGGAACGGTGCTGGGCATTTTCACCCTCATCGTCCTGCAACGACCGCGGGTGCAGGAGCTGTTCCAAGCCCCCAAGCTGGCGCCATGAACCCTTACTACCGCATTTCCTTGATGGTCTGCCGTTTGACCGCCGCCGGCTTTGTCCTGGTCAGCGTCTTGAATCTGGCCCTTTACTGGGTAAAAAGCCGCCACGATGGCACCGCAATCACGCCCGGCCATTGCGCCTACCTGTCCATTCCGCTTGTGATTGGCGTGTTGATACTGGTAAAAAGTTCCGGGTTGGCGCACCGCCTGGCCCAGTACTTGGATGAATAGGCTGACGGCAGGTTGGGCGGAAACGGGTGCGTCCCGGCATCGCCTTCCAAGCCAAGCCCGGATGCGGGCCGCATATTGATTTAAACGATTCTATTTTTGCCCGATGCAAGGCTATCTCTCACTCGTCCTCCACGCGCACCTGCCGTTCGTGCGCCATCCGGAGTACAACAAATTTCTGGAGGAAAACTGGCTCTTCGAGGCCATCACGGAAACCTACATCCCGCTCATCCAAACCATGGATGGCTGGCTCCGCGATGGCATGGAAAGCCGCCTCACGCTCACCCTCACGCCCACGCTCTGCTCCATGCTGCTTGATCCGCTTTTGCAGGATCGCTACCTGCGGCACCTCGAAAGCCTGATTGAACTGGCCGAAAGGGAAACCCACCGCACCCATTGGGATCCGGCCTATCAACCGCTCGCGCAGATGTATCACCGCCGGTTCCTCGGCACGCGCGAGACTTATTTTGCCTACGGCCGCAACCTCGTCGGCGCTTTCCGCAAATTCCAGGAACGCGGTCGCCTGGAAATCATCACCTGCGCCGCCACGCACGCCCTGCTCCCGTTGCTGGCCGGTCATCCGCCTTCCATTCGCGCACAAATTCTCGTCGCGCGTGATCATTATCGCAGTTGCTTCGGCTGCGACCCACGCGGCATCTGGCTGCCGGAATGCGCCTACGTGGATGGCATCGAGGAAGTCCTGCAAGAGGCCAACATCCGCTGGTTCATCATCGATACCCACGGCATCCTCCACGCCCGCCCGCGCCCGCGCTACGGCGTGTTTGCCCCCATCTTCACCCCCAATTGCATCGCCGCCTTTGGCCGCGATCTGGATTCCGCCAAACAGGTCTGGAGCAAACACGAAGGTTACCCCGGCGACGTCCATTACCGCGATTTCTACCGCGACATCGGTTTCGACCTCGATTTTGATTACGTCAAACCGCACCTGCCCGATGTGAGCCAACGCGGCTTCACCGGCATCAAATACCATCGCATCACCGGGGACCAACCCGAGAAGCAGGTGTACGAGCGCGCGCCTGCGCTTCAGAAAGCCGCCGAGCACGCCGGCCATTTCCTCAATGCGCGCATCGGCCAGATCCAGCACCTCGCCTCCATCATGGATCGGCCACCCATCATCGTCTCACCTTACGACGCCGAGCTCTTCGGCCATTGGTGGTATGAAGGCCCGGAATTTCTGGATTACTTCGTGCGCAAGGCCTATTTCGACCAGCAAGTCTTCCGCCTCGTCACGCCTCATGAATACCTCTCCCGCCATCCGACCCAGCAGGTCGCAAAGCCGAGCGCGTCGAGCTGGGGCGCGGAAGGGTATTGGAACGTCTGGCTGAACGAAACCAACGAGTGGATCTTCCCGCATCTCCACATCGCCCAGGAGCGGATGACGGCGATGGCGCGCAAGTTTCCCCATGCCACCGGCCTCCAACTGCGCGCGCTCAAACAAGCCGGCCGCGAATTGCTCCTGGCCCAGTCCAGCGATTGGCCCTTCATCCTGCGCACCGGCACCAGTCCCGACTATGCCCGCAAGCGCGTCAAGGACCACATCCTCCGCTTCATCGCGCTCCACGAGCAACTCACCACCACCAGCATCGACGAAGCCTGGCTCACCCGCATCGAGAGCATGGACAACATTTTCCCGGAGATTAACTACCGCTACTGGGCCTGACCCCTCGCCACTTCCGCCTCGCTTCCAGTCCAAAAACCCGCTTTTTTACCCCCACAAGGTTCGCTCCCTTACGGCACCGGGCCTTTCCGTCGGAACCGACCAACTCGACGGGTGGGACTCGCATCCACGAGCGCAACCACCTTCACGGGCTGCTGCGGCGCATCCGGGCACTGCTCTGGAGCGCGGCGTGATGGCGTCCAGAAGCCTGGCCCGGTCATGGCACCGGACCAGAGATGAGTGCGCGTGTCGTGGTGTTTGAGGTGGAGAACCGCAGGTTCTCCACCTCTAATAATCCAACCGCAGGCGATAGAATCTTGCTGTGCTCGTCGGATTGTTAGTCAGCAGGTTCTGGCTGCCGACGATTACCAACGGAGCAGCCACGGTGGTCCAGATGGAGGTGGAGGAAAGCGTGGGGCTGGATTCCAGCACGTAACCCGCCGCGCTGTATGGCCAGCTCAACACGAGGTTTCCGCCGGACGCAACGGCTTGCAGAGCGGGGAGGGCAACATCACCGTCGAGCACGCCGTCCAGGTCCCGATCAATCGCCATACGCGCCCCCGAACCCGGCGGCACACCGGTCAGACTCAGGCTGTCGCCCGCCAGAATTTTGGCCTGGAGCTGCGCCCGGGTGAATGGGGCGGAGTTGGTGGAGTCAACCAGGTAATCCGTCGAAGCGGGTCTGTATAACAGGCCGTGGAGCTTCCCGTCGAGGGTGCCCTTGACCACGAGATCAACATTTGAAACTGCGGCCTGATTCTCCAGCAGCGACCAATCATTCAAAATGCCGGCTGTGCCGACGTTGCTGGCATTCACCGTGCGGGTGTACCCGACGGCCGGCGCGGTGCCGTTGTCAAAGCATTGCAAAAAGGCGCTCAAATTGGTTTTTACGTCGCCGGGAATGGTGCCGAAAAAAGGGCGTGAAAGGAACGAGATAAGGCTTGGCTGCTCGCCGTCGTGCATGAGGCCAAAGCCGGTCATACTCATGGCACCCGCGTTGGTGCTCATGTCCAGCCGTTGATAAAGGTCGCGGAGTTGCGGCCTTTTGAAATTTTGCGGGAGCCCGCCCTCCTCGTTGTTGGGCACGATGAAATTGAAGCTGCCCGAGCCGGGTGGCACCCGATGGCAGACGATGCAAAGCCCGCAGTTGGCGATCGGTTGCGTCTGGAAAGACTGCAACCCCGCCACGGCATTGCCACCGGCAAAATTGGTGGGATAAGTCCGGTCGAGATTTTGGTTGGGGTTCGGCTCAAAGGTGAGCGTATTGATGAAGTCGCGAAAGGCCGCCTGGTCCACCTCGGTCAGGTTCGTGGCCGCGCCCAGGAGCGTGTTGAACGTGCTGGCGAAGGCGAGGAAATTTGTCTTCTCGCCGCGCCAATGAAACGGCTCGCTCCCCTGCAAGCCGCGAAGGGTTTGTGTCGTTAACGGCCCTTTCATGGGATGCGACTGGACGACAAATGTGGCCGGCACGTTGGTGCCCGTGCCATTCGTAACGCTGAGGGTTACCGGCGTGGTCACGCCGCTTGGGTCGCCCAGGTCCCAGGCCAGCAAATCCATCTCGGCATCCACGTGGCACGTTGCGCACGAAATCGTGCCATTGCCCGAAAGTTTGGCATCGTACAAAAATCCGCGCCCGTTGCGGATGACCGCGGGCGTGGGATCAAAACTGCCCACGGGAATTTCCGCCAATACCGCCAAGCCGGCGGTATCAATGATCGTAATGCTGTTCGCGATGCGGTTAAACGCGTAAAGCCTCTGTGCGCCGGCGTTCAGCGCGAGGCCGCGCGGGCCGCGCTTGTGCCGCGGATCGGCCACCGAACCAGCCGCGTTGCCGACGTCAATACGGGCCAGGATGTTGCCATTCTTGTCCACACTCGCGATTCGGTCCGTGCCGAAGGCTGCCACATAAAAAAAATTTCCGCTGGGGTCGAACACGATTGCGGTGGGTTGCGCCAGCGCGTTGGTCATCGCCGTCCGATTCGGCAGGATCCCGTAGTCAGTGCCGGGGTTCAGGTCGTAAAATGTCCGCGCTCCCGTTCCAATCGTGATTTCGGTGATTCGATTGTCCACCACGTGCCCCCGCAATACGGGCTCGAAATGGACAAGGTTGCGGGCATCGGTGTTCGCCACGTACAAGTCTCCGTTGTCCGGTCGCACCGCGATTCCCAGATTGATCGTCCCAAGATTGGTGAAATACCGGGTGACGCTCAGGCTCGCGACATCAATTTCCACCACATCGTTTTCCGGCATCTGGTATTTGATCACGTTCGCCCAGGCGGGATCGCTGGCCTCGACGATCAAGCCCGCCTTGGGCGGCGTTGGCAGACTGGGATTGGTTGGCTTCGCTTGCGCCGGAGCAATGCTTTCGGGAATGATGGTGGTGTGATTGCCGGACAACGCAAACGCGGCATAGACCTTGGTGCCATCGATGCTGGCCGCCAGCGCGCGCGGGTTTACGCCCGAGACGGGGATGGAAGCCAGTCGAGCGTGACTGATGACGTCGAAAACCACGATCATGTTCTTGCGCGCCGCCGTGACAAAGGCGCGTCCGCCGGCAAAGACCACGTCCGCCGGTTCATCCGGCACGTAGAGAGTGTCTGTCACCGACCGCTGCGAAACGGATACGATACTGATGCTGTCCGAAACTTCGTTGACCACCCAGACCTCGTCCGACGTGCGCGGATTGACTGACACCGGTTCGACCCCCACGGGAATTTCCGCAAGCAGGGCGGGATTGGACGGATGAGTGACGTCGAAGACGGAAAGGCGGGCATCGGGCGTATTGACGGCAAACAACCGCCTGCCATCCGTGGACAGGCGGACGGGACTGGTCTGTTTGCATTCAAAGTTCACATACGTGCTTTGCGCAAATACGGCAGCGTAAGGCACGCACGCCGCGAGCAGTAGCAGCCATGCGCGAAAATAGGGCGGGTATGGTCCAAGTTTCATGAATTTATGGATCCTTATTTTTTTATCAGTGACGGATCCTTTTTTACCACTGACCTGCCGTGGATCAATGTGCGTTTGAGGGCACACCCTGCATTTGATGGCACAGCATTTCCAAACGACTTTATAAACCGGCGGCAGAAATTAGACGTGGAACCTCAGGCGGATACTCCCTATCTGGACGCTTTACAGAACGAATCTCAAGAATATCCTCCATAATATTTCACCCACCAACCCCATCCCCCCCTGCTCCTGCCAACAAACCCACTCCACCTCCCCGTCGCTCACCGCCGTCCCGTCGTCCCGCCAATCCCTTTCGTTTCGCCAACCGCCGGACGCATCCAGGTAATGCCCCGGATCGCGACGTGATGGCGTTCGGAAGCCTGGAGCGAGTTTGGCCTTGCCGAAGCGAGATTTTGCGTCAGCACCGCTCCCAGGTGCTGTGCCTCCAGTAAACAACCGGTCGGCCAGGGAACATTCGTTCGCCCATCCGGGCGGCATGTGGTAAAAGAATTGCACGATGGACATCAATCTCAGTGCTCAACCACATTTATTTCAACCACTGACCCTCAAATCAGTCACGGTCCGCAACCGCATCGGCGTTTCGCCCATGTGCCAGTATTCGTCGGAGGACGGCGTCGCGAATGACTGGCATCTCGTCCACCTCGGCGCGCGCGCCGTGGGCGGTGCCGGCTTGGTCATTGCCGAGGCGACTGCCATTTCGCCGGAGGGTCGCATCTCACCCGCGGATGCCGGGATTTGGGCCGAAAAACATGTTGAGCCGATCGCCCGCATCAACCGGTTCATCAAGCAACACGGCGCGGTGCCCGGCATCCAAATCGCTCACGCGGGTCGCAAGGCCTCAACTGCCCGGCCATGGGATGGCGGCGGTCACCTCGCCGACGACGCGGGCGGTTGGCCAACCATCGCGCCCAGCGCCCTGCCTTTCGGCGGAAGTCTGTGGAAGGTGCCGCGCGCCATGACCCAGGCGGACATTACCCAGGTCCAGAACGATTTCGTGGCGGCCACCAAACGCTCGCTGGCCGCCGGTTGCGAGTGGCTCGAACTGCATGCCGCGCACGGTTATTTGATGAGCGAGTTTCTCTCTCCGCTCGCCAATCAGCGTTCGGATTCCTATGGTGGTAGTTTCGAGAACCGCATTCGCTTCCTGTTGGAAACCACCCGTGCTGTCCGGGCGGCGTGGCCCGAGAAATTGCCACTGACCGTCCGGCTCTCCTGCACCGATTGGATGCCGGGCGGTTGGGACCTCGAACAAAGCGTGGAACTCTCGCGCCGCCTCAAGGCCGAGGGTGTGGATTTGATCGATTGCAGTTCCGGGGGCAATGCGCCGGATGCAAAAATCCCTGTCGGGCCCGGTTATCAAGTGCCGTTTGCGGAGCGCATTCGGCGCGATGCGGACGTGCCGACCGCCGCCGTGGGCGCCATCACCGCCCCCGCGCAAGCCGACCAGATCATACGCAACGGCCAGGCCGACCTCGTGCTCCTGGCGCGTGAACTACTGCGAGACCCCTATTGGCCGGTGCGGGCCGCTCGCGCTTTGGGTCAGCCCGCCGCGGTTCCGCCTCCGGTCCAATACGCCCGGGCTTGGTAACCGGCTATTTGAATAATCGGGCCAGATTTTTTGCCGCCGCCTCCGTCCAACCCTCGTCCGGCGGCGCGTACGGACGGAATACCTCCAGGTATCCCTCCTGCTCGTTGTAAAATAGCGCGCGATGCAGCCCGAGCATGTTGGCTTTCGGACTGTCGATGAGGCTGGCGGAGTCGTTCGCGCTCATCTGGAAGAGCACGCGCATCTCGAACTCGCTCAAAGCCTTTCGGCTCAGAAAACGGCTCACGTTGTTGTACGTGTCACAGGTGACAATGACATGAAATCCGAGACTGGCCCCCTCGCAAATGAGGCTGTTTAGCTGGGCACCGGAATTGACGGCTCCTTCCGTCTCGGTGGAAAAACTGAAATCTTCCTCGTAGCGGAGCTTCTTGTATTTCTGAAGGCCGTGGATAAACACGAACGTCGTCGGCGCTTCCGCCGGATGCTCACCCTCCGCCCGCTTTTTCATTTCGCCCGCCAGCTCGTTGATGATCTCGGGCAATTCCGCGCCTTTCGTCAGGGTAACTCCGTGCGGGATGGTCTGCACGACGCGTTCAAGCATCCCGCTTTGCGGCGAACCCGGCGCCGTTCCATCCAACACAATGAACCGGGCGGTGCCCAACGGATACTGCGCCGCCAGCGACACGAGCGCGATGGAAATAAACGCCATGACTGCGTCATCGCGCTGGCCCACAATGAGCAGGTTATTTCCACTCTGCTTTTGGAACGCCGCTTCCGTGGGTCCTTTGATGGAGTTCGGCGCGCCCAGCCAGATGCGACCGGCGACCGGCGGCTTGATGGTTTCCGCCGCCAGCAATCCTCGCAGCGCCACGTTCTCCCGCACGTCCGCGGGCGCATTCCCTTCGAACACGATCGGTCCGGCATACGCATTCGGACTTTGGTCAGCCCGTTCCCGGACCTTCTCGAGGTAATTGTCGCGCACCTCGTCGGGCAGCCAGACGGCTTGGAACGGGCTGTTGCCTTCCAGACTGCCGGCCGTGTCATTGTAGATGCCCTCACCGGGCCGTGAGAGCAGGCGCGGAGCGGGATTGTTGTCATCCATGATCAAATAGGCATCCGCTTCGTTGCACTGCAGCGCGATGCGGATGACCATTTGCCCCAGCGTGGTCCGCGCCAAAGTGTAGGCGCCTCCCAAGGTTTGTGAACCCAGTATCACGTGAATCCCAAAAGCCCGCCCTTGCCTCACGATCCGATCCAGCAGCACCGATGCGCCCTGTGAAACCTTGTCGTCCTCCGTGAAAAACTCCTGAAACTCGTCGATCATCAACAGCGACCTGGGTATCGGCTCGGTTCCTCCGGCTCGTTTATATCCCGCAATATCTTGTGCGCCGAATTTGCGAAACAGATCCCCACGCCGCTTCAACTCATCATCCACCCGCTGGAGCACACTGAGCCCGAATTCGCGGTCGCTCTCGATGGCCACGACCCGCGCATGGGGCAGGCGCTTGGCTGCATAACACTTGAACTCCACGCCCTTCTTAAAATCCACCAGGTAAAACTCGACTTGTTCGGGACTGCACCACAAAGCCAGGTTGGTGATGATGACGTGGAACAGCGTGGATTTGCCCGACCCGGTTTTCCCCGCCATCAGCGCATGTTGCCGCGTGCCCTTGCCGATGGCCATGTACTGCAGCTTGGTCGCTCCCGTGCGGCCGATCGCGACGGTGAGTTCGCTGGTGGTATCTTCCGTCCAGAGTTCGGTGTCGGCCGGAGCCACATGGGCGAAGGGCACCTCCACCCGGCTGGAATCCCGGCTCTTCCGGCCCACTTCGTTGATGAATTCAGTTGCGAAATCGGGCGTCGGCGGGGCCTCGAGCAACAGTTTTGTCCCCGGAATTGCTTTGCCGGTCAACGAGAATTCATTTCCCTTGTAGCTGATGCACACGCTGCTTTTCCGGAACTCTTCGGCCACAAAGTCCTGCGGCAACGGCTGGCGGTTGTCCCAGTGAATGAGCGTGTAAACCCCGCACCTGGCCCCGCTGGCGGCAATGCTCAACAGCCGCTTGGCGGCCGTCTCGGTGAAGTTCACCGGGAAATCCGCCACCACCAAAAAGTGATACTTCTCCGCGATGTCCCCGGCTTGCTCATTGTATTCCGCAATCGTCTCGTACTCGTTCCGGAGATACATCTGGATGATCTTCTCCATGTGCTCGTTGAGGTCGGCGAGCTTCTGCTCGATTTGCCCGCTCTGCGTCCAGATGCGGCTGTTGATGAGCCGTTCCTCATAATCGGCCAGGTGCATGACCCCCGAAAAGCTTTGTCCCAGGCCAACCGGATCAATCACCGTAAAATTCAAGCGGCCCGGCGGTGCAACCGAAAGCAGGCGCAAAATGATGTTGTTCAGCGCACCGATCACGTCCTCCCGTCCTGCATGGGTCGTTTCAAACAGGACGGAACCCTGCTGTGGATAAGTGAGCAGGAGCGGCACGGACAAACGGGTTGGTCCCGGAAAAGCCAGGTGTTTGCCTTTCAGCGTCACCTCGCAAAGGGTTTCCACGTCCACATCCAGTTGCGCGAACTTCGCGGCGCCCTCGAACTTCAAGGGTGGAGCCCAATTCTTCCACGTCAAACCGCCCCACGCTGGAAAAACTTTTTCCGCAACGGCACTCGCGGAACTCATGGCCTCATAGATCGGCTGAATCCGGCTTGTCCACTCGGTTTCGAGGGTCTGCCACTGCGCTTGACGATCCGCCTCCAACTTTTTTTTCTGCTCTTCGCCGAGCGACAGCACTTCCCGCTGCCGCAACTCACCTATCCTCCGCACTTGTTCCAATGCCTGCGCATGTTCCTGTTCGAGTCGCACCAGCTTCGCCTGATGCAGCCGCTCATTCCTCGCGGAGACCCGCAAGGTCCGCTCGTCGATCTTCTGCCGGTAGGACACCCGCCCTTCGCCCGCCTCGCCCACGGCGTGCTTTAACCGCTGATCAATCGTCTGAATCCCGTTGGTGAATTCATCCTTGATCCGTTTAATTGCCTCGTTGTATCGAACCTCCGCCTGATTCAGGCAGGCATCATGCAGCTTGCGCGCCTTCCCCAACGCGTTTGCGATTTTGACCGCCAGCGGCTCGCCTTTGGCTTTGCCGACGAAGTAAAGAATCATTACGCCCACGAGCAGGCCGACCGCAGTCATAATCGCCCCTTGAAGGGAGTAAGCGCTCGGGGTGATTCCAAAATGCTGGAGGATGACCGGTGCAGGACTTAGCAAGACCAACAGCCAGATCGGCAAATATCTGAACAGGCGCGGGATCACCAGCGTACGGAAGCGATCAAGTTCACATTGGGTTCGGCCCAACAGTTCATGCAGCTCGCCCAGCAATCGGTCCGCATCCGGAG
>JAQGOT010000009.1 GCA_028293465.1 Pedosphaera sp.
ACGCTGCAATTTCAGGCGATCATGGACATCTCTTGGCCCACCACCTCTCCCAAACGCGTCATGGCCTGCGGCCTGGTTGCCTTGCCACTCCTATTGCATTCCACCAACGACCTCGACCGCCGTTACACCCGTAACCTCAATGAAACTTTCCTCGATGCCGCCGATCCCGATCTGCAAGGCTGGCTGCCGGGCGCCAACGGCATTTTCTACAGCGCCCGGCTGGATTTCTTTTATAACACCTTTTACAAGAATCCGCAGGCCGATTGGCGCTACAACCTCGGCTTTGAACCCGCGCTCATGCCGGACGCCGATTTGAAGGTCTATCGCCACCTCCAATCCTATCCTTGGGCCTTCAAAGCCTACCAGCCGTGGATTGACAAGATGGGCCCGGCGGATCGTCTGGCCATTGCGAGCCCTTCGCAACCCGACCTGCCTCAACTCCAATGGCACAGCGCCGCCGGCACCTTTTGGATCGGCCGCCTGCCGGATGAAAAGCCGCATTAAGGCGTCGCTGGAAAATTTCCGTTCGTCCATCCGGGCCTTGATGGCTCTGAAACGCCGCATTTGGCGATAACAATTCCCCTTTGCTGGAGGACCGGGCGAGTTCATGCCTGCCTCTTTTCCTCCCGTCCCGCTCTTCCGTGAAAACCGCGAAGTCCTTCGCGGAGCTACAAATCAACCTCTCGCATCCGCTGATCCTGTTTACAAACCAGCTTCTCCACCTCCAGCAATCGCAGGTTGATGCTGTTCAAAACGAGCCCCAATCCCAGGCTGAACGCCGACAAGATGAACAGCGACGCCGCCAGCACCGCGCTGGGCACGCTGTGCACATAACGGTCGGTGACAAATTCCGCCAACGGCCGCAAACCTGCAAGCAAACCCATCACCATGAGCGCGATGCTCAGCCCCCCGAAAAACGTCAGCGGTTTATATGACCGGATCATCAGGAATAATTTCAGCAACACCAACACCCCGTCCGAACCGGTCTTCAACTTGGAAACGCTCCCTTCCGGCCGCTTCCCATACGGCGCCTCGACCTCTTTGATGACCAACCCGCGGTAAAGCGCTTGCAGCGTCAGTTCAGTCTCCACGTCAAACCCCCGCGCCGTGATCGGGATCAGCCGCGCCGCCTCCCGCGTGAACGCACGATAGCCGGAAAAAATGTCGTTGATGTCGGATTTGAACATCCAGTTGATGATCGCGCACACCAACTTGTTGCCGAGGATGTGAAAGTTTCGGAATGAATTATCGGCAAATTGGTGCAACCGGCTCGCCACCGTGATGTCCGCGTCCCCGCGAAAAATCGGCTCCAGCAGGACGTCCACCGACTTCGCATCATAAGTGTCATCCCCATCGACCATTACATAAACATCCGCATCCACCCGCTCGAACATCGAGGCCACCACATACCCTTTCCCTTGTCGCTTCTCCCGCCGCACAATCGCCCCCGCCGCCGCCGCAATCTGCGCCGTCTTGTCCGTGCAATTATTGTCGAACACATAGATTTTCGCCTCCGGCAGCGCCTGCCGGAAATCCTTCACCACCTTGCCAATCGTCCGCTCCTCCTGATAGCACGGGATGAGCACCGCAATGGTCATTTTGTCTCGGGATGAATTGGGCATGGCTGGAAAAAAATCTGTTACTCTTTGTCCTTGCGCGCCACGACCAGCAGGGATTGCCCAATCGGCGGCGGCACGATCGCCTCGAGGCGTGATTGCCACGGGACGATATAGTTGTCAAAAATATGAATCTGGGCATCGCTCTGGGTCGTGCTCCTGGTCACCCGCGCATTCCAAAGCCAGCCCCAAAGCCCGATGAAATTAAAATAACGCAGCTTCAGCGTGGTCAACCCGCTCCTCTCCATCAGCGCCCGCGCGCTCGCCTTGGAATACCTGCGGAAATGTCCCAACCGCTGGTCAATCTCCCCGAACACCCACGGCACCGCCGGAATCAGCAACACCAGCAAGTCCCCGGCCTTCAGCCGCTTGCTGAATTTCCGCACCGCCGCCCCGTCATCCTTCAGATGTTCCAGCACGTTCATGCACACCACGGTGTCCGCCCGGTAATCCGCCGCAATCTTCTCATCCAGCGCCTCGGCCGTGATATTATGCACCGTGATATTGGCCAACCCGCGCGTCTTCTCCACCAACTGCCGGTGACAATCCGCATTCGGCTCGATGCTGATCACCGACTCCGCCACCCGGGCCAAATCCGCCGTGAAATTCCCAATCCCCCCGCCGATCTCGAGCACCTTCCCCTTGATGTGAGGTGCCAGCATCTGGAATTGCCAGCGCCGGTAATTATTGGCCTTGGCCATCTGTTGCAAGTCCTGCGCAAAAAAGGGATCCCCTTCGATCGAGAAGGTTTGGGTTGTTTCGCTTTTTTGCACGTTTGTTAAATCCGCCGGCCAGCGCCGAAATCCCATGCTAATTACCTCACCTCCATTTACAATCCTTTTGTTCCCGCCAGTCAACCTCGTTCCGGCCCTTGGCTTCAATTCCTCCGATAATCCGGGGCTTAACGCAGACATTGGTTTGGTCTGGTGCTTGTGCCCTCTCTCCTCATGCCTCGCCTTCGCGGCAGCAGGATAAAAAACACATAACGACCAACCAGCACGGCTCCGTCGAGGACTTCGCGAGTAATAGCATGCACAGCATGAAGCGAGGAGACATTTCGTTCCTTACGCTAAATCCTCGCTTTCCCAAGCCCGCCTATTATAATGAAACCGATGGCAGCTCCCGTAGCTCAAATGGATAGAGCAGCGGTTTCCTAAACCGTTGATCCCGGTTCAATTCCGGGCGGGAGTACCAGCCATAAAACTCAGCCAGACAAGATCTTACCAAACATTCTCTAAAACTTCCAGTTTCACTGCGTGACGCATGCGTGACACTTTAATCTCCTCATGGCACGCAAATCAAAAAAGCGTCAGTGGCCGAACGTGTATAAGCGCACCCACCGTGGCGGCGAAGTTAGCTTTGTCGTGGACTTGGGCTTGGTGAACCACAAGCGGGAACGTCACGCCTTCAAAGATAAGGAAAGCGCCGCGACCTTCGCCGAACAAAAGCAGGCAGAGCGAAAAAATGAAGGCACCGCCGCGCTTGCCTTGAGCCAAGAAACTCGCGCGGACGCTGCAAAGGCAGAAAAGCTCCTAAAACCGCATGGCGTGACCTTGGAGGAAGCCGCCCAATACTACGCAAAACACGTCATTGCATATAAAAACACTCCCAAGCTCGACCAAATAATAGACCAAATGGTTCAGGAAGCGGAACAGAACCACCGGCGTGATCGGACTGTTTTGGATTTGAAAAACAGATGCAAGGTCTTTGCTGAGGATTTCCCCGATACTCGCCTTAGTGAAATAAGCTTCGACCAAATCAAGGGTTGGTTTGCTGAGGCGGATGATTGGGCTCCCCGGACAAAGATTAACTATCTCACGAAGATTTGCCAGCTCTACAACTACGCGGTGAGGCACAACTGGGTTGACTCGAACCTCGTCGAGAGAATTGACAGGCCAGATGCGGAGGATAAGGAACCAGGCATTTTCAGCATTGTCCAAGCCTCCGATCTGTTAAAGCATACAAATAAGTTTCACCTCCGTCCCTATATCGCGCTCGGACTATTTGCCGGGTTAAGAGCGTGTTTGGAAAGTCAGCAAAACACCCAAAAACCTCGCCGTTCGAGGCAAAAAATGCAGTTTTTGGGCTGAATTGAGCATTGCCTCGCTCCGAAAATCGTATTTTGGGGACTT
>JAQGOT010000011.1 GCA_028293465.1 Pedosphaera sp.
GTCTTGCGCTGTGGTAAACGTAATGGCGTAATGATTGGTGTCTGCCGTGGATATATCTCTCGGCAGATTCTCGAAAATCGGGACGTAAAAGAGTCGGGCTTCGCTATCCTTGCGCAGATATGGCTGGCGGTAGGAAATGGTCACTCGCGTGGCATCTCGAATCAAACTTGGTTCGACTCCGAAGCTAAAAATCACGCAGCAGAAACCGGACTCTTTCCAAGCTTGGGGAATGCCGACCCGCTTTGTGTTCGCTGTGAAAATGGAAAACTGCGTCACAGGCACTTCTTGCTTTCCAACAACGACCTTCAGGTCAATGGCTCGCTTCAATGTCTTCCGCATCTCAGCGGCAACTTCGGGTCTCAGCCACCTGACTCGCTCGGTTGGGACGACATGGCTGGTATCCTTCTGAAACGTCTCCCAAAAAGCTGCTACTGACTTGTCATCTGGATTCTGCTCTGGAAACCAAATGGGAATCTGGAAAACCACTCGGCTGTCCTGCTCGGTTCGCACGATCACCGCGCGCCGAAAAACGAAATCACCGACGAATCTGGCTTCTGACTTGGCGATGCTCACGGAAAGCTGCTCCGAAGCCATGTAGGTGGGAATCGCCGCGAACGGGTTTCCAGCGGCTGAAGCCGCAATCAACAGAGACATGGCAAGGAGCAAGCGCATGGTTGAGCGGTCTAACTATTAATATACGAACCGTGGTTCGTATTTTGAAACCAGCCTCCTACCGAGATCGAAAGTTGTAAGTTGCTCATAATCAATAAAACCGGGCCTTAACATAAACCGCCGGTTCGTATATTGAAACCCAAAACTCCAGCCTTTCCGGGGCGGCCGGGCGGCGGAGGCGGAGTTGATGAACTTGGGGAGGTGGGGCGAGCGCTGGTTTACGCTAACGCTTGATTTACCAAATCTATGAACATGGTTGTATCTCCGAAATAGTTTGGGAATGCCTTCCTTAATTCGGCTATTGAGTTGGCTGATACCAGCACAGCAATGTCACCGCTTCCCCGTATTTCGTTTTCCAAAGCCTCATAGTCGCGAGATGCCTTTTTTAGCGATCCTTTCGCGTAGCCTCTGACTTCAAGCTCCTTTGAACCCGGTTGGAGCAGCAAAAGAAAGTAGCGGTCGCTTGAGTACTGAAAATTCCGAATGTTGCTAATGACCGCTCCGTACGTTTTTAGTAGGTTTAACGCATCAAGGGTATTATCATAATCATATATTAGTTGTTTTGCATTTTCCAGGGTCGGAGTGCTGGGCACTGGATTGCAGTTCTCCATTTGCGCAATGACCGTTGCCATCACCGCAAAAAAGCGAAGCCAATTTGTGCTGCCTTCGCTTGATTTCAAGGCGTATTTGGTAAAAATTTCCACGGTTTCAACCGCCGTAGCCCAGGCATGCTGGCTTACGGTTCGGATTTGGATTTCAATATTGAGTCCATGAAATGCGGGGCTCCTCCCGCTGTATTTATAAACGATATGAACGCCCCGGTACCCTGACGACTTTGGCCTTGCGATATAGTCCGTGATTTTACCTTTTTCGTGGTCGGGTTTATCCATGTCGCCAGCTTGATAGCTTTCGACCAATTGGCTGACATGGGTGATATTCTGCATTATAGCCCGGCATCCCCCAATATCCTGCATTTGCGAAAGTCGGACATTATAGCGTTTCAATTTGGTCAGGATGGAAGACATGCGCTTAATTCGCTGAGCGACGATAAAATCGCCGTCCACTGCTTTAGCTTTGCTGCGCAAACCGGTTTGGAAGCTATTGAGGGGAAAATTGTGAGCCGAACGCCAATTATCGACGATTTGTCGGGCCTCCACGGTTGTTGTCCCTCCGCCGTCCAGCAATGCCATTCCCGCTTTATCCACTTGGCTTTTGGAATATATTGGAACTGACCACGCCATATCATCTCCATTTCATCGTTTGAACCAGCCTTATCGAAAGCCTTAGGCGAGGCAAATGTAAAATACGTCTAATTGGGTTTCCTTTGGCAGGGCGTACAGAGGGACACACACGAGTGAATTCATTCCTTGCGGAATTTTCAGGGGTGTGGAAATGGTTAGGTATCCGCTCCATTGGAGCACAGGCCGGTGAGGAGCATCGGCACGCGAGCAGTCGTATCACTGCATCGTCCCGGCAGACGCGTGTTGGACGAGCGCAACGGTGCCCGTTAAGGCGGGCAGGCCTGAACCCTCAGGCGAGCATCACCCCCTCATAAAATCGAAGTCTCCCCGCGTACGAACGCGTACGGAGCAATTCAGCAGCAACGCAGTTTAACGCAACGATTTTATGGCCAATACGGCACCGTGCCCGCAGAGCAACTCCCTGATTTCGGGTTGCAGCTTCACGCAATTTCTCGTCAACCAAGAGCCGGTCTATGACAAGATGATCCTGGAGGACATCCGGCCGGAGGATGGTTGGATTCTGCATGTGGATCAAGGGACGTTTCAGGCTTATTCCGGCGTCCAGCACACGTTGGACCGGTTCAACCATGTCTGGCCGAATGTGACCAAGCAATGGACCGCCACCGTGGCGGGCAACTGCCTGGGAACGCCGTGCGACAAGGTGGAGCATTATATCACCTGGGGTTCGACCCGGTTGGTGTACTTCCTGGAAGAGCAGTCTTGGGCCACGCCCTTGCTGTGCTTCGACCAGGAGATGCACGTCACGCATGCGCGGGAACAATTCCGCCAGATCATCGCGGATATTCTCAAGCCGGCCACGAGCGCGATTTGGAGCAACTACCTGCGGAAGCGGGTGGCGCAGTACGCGGGCAAGCAGTGGGTGGCGAATGCCTCGTTCGGACAATCCGGGAGCGCGTTCACGTATTCCTGGGTGGTGGTGGGCGACGAGGAAATTTACATTGATTGCACCAAGCAGCCGATTAGCAAGCTCACCCCGCAGATGTTGCAACGGCGGGTCCAACCGTTGATGCAGGTGGGTTATTTCGGCAAACAACCGTTCAAGGACATGCCCCCGATGATCGAGCTGGTGACCGATTTGGAAACCTGTTGGGAACTGGACAAGCTGGGCGGAGCGACGGGCGTGGGCGGGACGCCGAGCATTGCCGGCAACTGGCGCTTTGAACAGTGGGACGCGACCACGAAATATTGGAAGTACAACTTCAGCGGTTCCATCGGCAACTATGTGGTGCGGGTGGACCCGTTCCAGCTGCGCTTCAACTTCGTGGGCGTGGTGGGCGGGAACTTCCGCTACCAGGTGGTGCTGCCGTACGTCAACCAGCCGAGCAGCGGCGCGGGCGGCGCGGCGGGGCTCAAGGATGACGTGAACCCGGATTATGAGCGGGCGCAATATTGCTGGACGTATTTGTGGCACCGCAAGGCGCTGCAAGTGCTGGTCAGTGACGCGTCCCCGGTGAATTCGGAGATGCCGTTCAGCAGCCGGAATTTCGGCGGGAAATGGCAGTTCGTGATGGACAACCTGGGCGCGGATGTGAACGGCCAGCCGGTGGAGAACAAGCGCCGCAACAAGGGCCAGTTCATCGCGGACTTCAAACAGGCGGTGCGTCCGCAATACACGGAATTGTGCGAATTGATTTTCCACAAGCGCGAACCGGCCTGCGTGATTGTGGTGGCGCCGTGCAATGTTGATCCCGGCTACCCGGTCCAGACCTACACGTCTGATCCGGTGGACTGCACGGGGAATCGGATTGTGGATTAGGAGGGGGGAGACCCCCAATGTCAAATGACGAATAACGAATGACGAATGAAATCCCAAGCACCAATATCCAAGGTGGAAGGTTGGTGGGAGTTCTTACATCGCGGTTGCAGTCGCCGTTCTGGGGCGTCCCGCGGTGAAACAGATACAGGCGTTGCGGAAACTTTTTGAATTATGCCAGCCGATTATTATCAGGACCCGGACCAAGATCCCGGCGCGGGGGGTGGAGCAGCCGAACCGCCGGAGGACCAGAACCCGGGGGAAAAGGCCGAAGGCGAAACCGCGTTGCTGCCCAAGTCTCTGCTGGGCGGCGGGGATTGCCAACCCGGCGAGAAGATCAGCCTGGAAGTCGTCCATGTTTATGAGGACGAGGTGGAGGTGAAAATGGTGAACGGCGAGGACGGAGAGAAATCCCCCGGAACGCCGGTGATGGACGAGGCGCAAAACAAACTGGGGATGATGGGGGAGGAATAGCCCCTGCTTTATGGCCGCTTGTGACGCGCAATCGCTGGTGGACGGGGCGAGGTGCCTGGAATGCGGCATTCCACCCGGCATGCAGTGGCCGGTGTTGGTCAATCTTTTCTGTCGGTGGGCCAATATGAATTGTGACGCGCAATCTTTGGTGGACGGTGCGAAGTGTATCGAGTGCGGCATTCCGCCAGGAATGCAACTGCCCGTGCTGATTGCACTGGCCGCGCAGGTTGCCGGGGCATCCACGGACCCCGCCACCTTGACCGACAGCGCGAAGTGCATTGAGTGCGGAGTGCCAGCCGGGATGCGATTGCCGGTGCTGATTTCCCTGCTTTGCCAGATCGTGCAGAACGGCGGCGTTACGCCGGCCACCTGCGATTGGGAGTGGACGCCCGCGAATGTGGATTTTTGGGCCGGAGTGGGCACGGGCGTCGATCCGGCCCATCCGATCGCGATTGAAACGCTCACGCTCAATTTTTCGTCCATCCTGACCTTTAATTTCGGTTTTGGGCTGCCCAATGTGACGAGCGTGGTCTTTGCGAAACTGGTCACCGCCGGGGTGAGCGGGGCGGAGGATTTTAAGGTTATGGGTCAGCCGTTGCTGGTGTCCGTTTCCGCCCCGCTGCTGCAAACGGTGCATGGCACGGTGGATTTCAACGGGAACCCGGTCATGACCACGTTGCTGATGCCGCAATTGCGAACGGTGGATGGCGCCTTGATGCTGGCAAACGGCGCGGTGACGGGGCTGGATTTGCCGTTGTTCACGAACCTGGGCGGGAATTTCTCGGCCAACAACAACGCGCTGGGGACGGTGAACATTCCAAACCTGGTCTTTCCGGACGGGAGCGAAATTAATTTTTTCAACAACCAACTGACGGCTGCCAGCGTGAATCAGATCCTGGCGCGGGGCGTGGCATCCGGCCTGACCTCGGCCACGATCTCCCTGAACGGGGGCACGAATGCCGCCCCAACCGGGCAGGGATTGGCGGACAAGGCGGCGCTGATGGCGGCGGGCTGCACGGTGAGCACCAATTAGGGACGATGATGGACGGCCAACGGGATAACGGGATCGGCGGGGCCATCGGCACGGCCGCGCCAATTCTGGCCTTCCTGATCAGCACCCTCACCGAGTTTGAGGCGTGGCTGCGGGTCATTTCTTTGTTAATCGGAATTACGGTGGGGTTGGTGACGCTGTGCCAGAAGTGGCGGGGGAAGCGGCACAATCAACAGCATGCTCACCGGGGGAAGTGAAAGGAGCGCCTGCACTTGGAGGCGGTTGCTGGGGTGATGTGTCAGGGTGCTTGGTCAAAGATAGCTAGTGCTTATATTTCATTTCGTTAAGTTCGGGAATGTCAGGCAAACCGGCTTCGCGACGTTGATTGATTATATACTGAATGCACTTATCGTGAACCTCCGGGTTGCCTTCGTCCCAGGAAGAGATGCCCCGGGCAGTGCTAATCCAATATTCACGCCAACCGGTTTTGACCTGCTCACCACGCGATTCTCGTTTTACTCCCCGTTCAACCCTATCGGTGAAAATGTCCAACGTATAGCTGTTTCTCTTTTCGTACAACCCTGTCTTGGGGTCATGACGATAAAAGATGAACGAATTACAACCCAGGAGGAGGCTCGAAGCAAAAACAAGCAAACCTAATTTGATTTTAGAGGTGCGCATGCATTACTCCGCAAGTGGCGGCTCAATGAATAGGGTGCGCCCTGCTGCCGCCCGGAACTCCGCAGGCAGATCAAACTTCTGCCAAGGGCCGCCGCCGCCCCGGTCCATGGAACAATACAGTCCCCATCGAGGGTGCGGCCCCTTCACCAAATAAAGGCCGCCCTCATACTCAAAACTCGCGAAACCCATGCGCTCCTCGCGCAGTTTGGCGGGAGCAGGAAAGTAGATGAAGTGCTCATCCTCAAAAGCGGCCTGGTAGCGGCCAGCCGGCAAACGATACCGTGGCGAGGAATGAGAGGGATTGAATGCGAAAAATGTGCTCAGCGTGACGCTGCGCTGCTCGGCGGCTGGCGCTTTCGGCAGCCTCGCCTGAAGGCCCATGCCGGTAGAATTGGTGTAACACCCCGCGCCCACGAGCAGCAGCGCAACCGGAGCGGCGGAAAGCCAAAAGTGAAAACCTCGGCTCACGGACCATTTGTTCATAAAACGCGTTGCGATAGCCACTCCTAACGATAAGGAACCGGGCCACGCCAGAACCGCGATCTCAACGGCGCCCGCAGCTTTGGAATCCAGCTCATTAAAAAACGTTCCTTTCAAAAAGCCTGCCCGAATATCCCCGGTCGCCTCTGAAACCGGATAAACCAAGACAATAAATTACCCTTACGGCATTCGGGATGGGGTGAGGACCCTATGTCCATTTTTGCACCATGGCGTCGAGTTGGGGTTGGAGGCCGGCGGCGGTGGCGCGGGTTTGGATGGAGGTTTTGACCGCGGCGGCGGCGGTGCCGGCGTCTTCCACGCCGCGGATGACGGTGGTGAGAAGACTTTGCTTTTGGGTGGCGTCGGCCTGGGCGGCCTGGGTGTTGCGCTTTTGCGCGACGTAACCGGCGACGAGGCCGAGCACGCCGAAGGCGGATTTCAGCAGGTAGTCCGTCACGCCCGCCCAAGGATTCACCGGGGCGATGGCCGAGGCAACTCCGGCCACGGTGTTGGAGACGGAGGTGATGGCTGGATCGGGAATGTATTTGGGGGCGGGTGCGCCGGTGAGCGGATCGGGAGCCTTGCTTGGGTTTTCAATCGTGCAACCGACAATGATGGCGATGGCGGACAGGACGAGGATCAGGAGCGTTTTTCTCATGGTGGTGTTCGTCGAGCCTGTTCATCCGAGGCAATAAAACACACGATGGGCGAATTCGCAGGGGGCAAAGTGCTCAGGCGGTGTAGTCGAGTTGTTGCGAGCGGTGGAGGGTCACGGCCTGGCGGCGGAGGTCGTCCAGCCAGTGCAAATTGGTTTCCGTTTCCTGGTTGGCCAGTTTGCCGATGCTGAAACCACGACGGCGGGCGCCTTCGACCGCGATGGCCAGCCAATCCCCCAAGTCCGGCGAACGCCCGGTGCGCTCCTTCATGCCCGGTTTGGCGGCGGTGCCGCTTTTGGGTTCCACCTGAATTTTGAAGTTCACCTTTTCCCATTGGCGCATGCAGAGTTCGTCCATGACGTCCTCGGGCAGGTTGCGAATCTGGCTGGCTTCA
>JAQGOT010000012.1 GCA_028293465.1 Pedosphaera sp.
TCCATGCTGTGGGCGAAGTCGGTGCCGACGAGCAGGCCGTGGCCGCTGAGATCGGAGGTGCCGACCACCATGTTGGAGGTGCGGAGACTGGTGTTGGCCGGGGATTGAGGGTCAATGCCGCGCAGAAACGGCGCGGCGATCATGGGCTCGATCTCGCCACCGGGTTCGGTTTCCACCATGATCGGTCCAATGGCGAAAGGAGCCACGCTCTTGACGTTTTGATTCGAAGCCACCGTGCGCACCGCCAGCGCGTAATTCTCAAACAACATCTGTTTGTGAGTGGTGGGGTTGACCTGGAAAATCTTCAGATGCGCGTTAAAGCCGAGGATTTTGTCCCGCAACTGGCTGTCGAACCCGCTCATCACGCTGATGACGATGATGAGGACCGCGACTCCCAAGGTGACGCCGAGCACCGAAATCAAGGTGATGATGGAAACGAACGTCCGTTTGGGGCGCAAGTACCTCAGCGCCAGCAACAGTTCAAACGGTAAACGTGACATTCAAGGAGGCTAATGTTCAATCCCCTGACTGTCAACGAACAGACAGACAAACGGACGGAGGGGGTGTGGGCAGCCGGGCGCAGGGAGAAACCGTTAAAACCGGTTGGGGAGGGAGTGGTCGCCCGACGAACCCAAGGGGTTAATGAGAGCCGGATTCCGTCGGGGGCGAAGCATTAGGCACCAGTTCAAGAGCTGATGCGCGCCAGTGCGCAGCGATTCTGGAGAAGAGTCCGGGGTTTGTGAGTTGCCAGGAGTTGGGGAACTGAACCTTTCACGAGAATCCCCGAAATTTGAGGCAGCAGGTCTGGTTTTGCCTTGCAATTTTTGCGCAGTTTTCTACGGTTCGGGGCGGGTGTGCGAGCTATGATAAAAAACACAGGTTTAAGATTCCTCCGAATCGGCGCGGTTGCCGGTTGCTTGATGGTTTTCCTTGCCAGCAGCGGGGTGTCGGCCCAGACCAACGCCCTATCCGCCACGGGTGCGGATCGGAAAGCCGAGGAGGGGGCCGGGTCACCGGAAACCTTGCGCTCGTATCTGCAAATTCAGGAGCAGTTGCATAACACGCAACTGGCGATCGAGCGTAATCGACAGGAGACGGAGACTGCGAACGCCCGCAGCGCGGAATTACTCCAAGGCCGGCTTAGCCTCATCGAAAAGTCGCTCGCTTCACAGCGCCTCGATGAATTGAAAGACTTGCAGCGCTCCAACCGGTTGGTCCTGATTGCCGCCGGAATTTTTGCGGTCATCGCGTTCCTGGTCCTCCTCTTTACGGCCTTTTTGCAATGGAGCGCGGTCAACCGGATCACGACGCTGGCGGCCGCCTTGCCCGGAAGCAACGCCCTGGGGGCGGGTCACATTCCGGCGGCTTTGGGGATGGGTGACACCCAGTTCGCGGGGGCCGGTCCCGTGGAAGAATCCACGACCCGATTTGTGGGCAGCATCCAAAGGCTCGAGAAGCGCCTGCTGGAGATGGAAAGCGCGCTGCTTTCGACACGCCCGCCGGGTGAAACAGCCTCGGCCCATGGTAACGGGAATGGCAACGGCCACAACGAGCTGACGAATGGAGCTTTGGCAGAATCAACGACCGGCGAGCCCACAAAGCCGGCAATTTTAAAGGAAGCGGAGGCGATAAACCTGTTGCTGGGCAAAGGAGAAACGCTCCTGAAACTGGATCAAATGGAAGACGCGCTGGCCTGTTTTGAAGAAGCTTTAACCATTGATCCTGCCAGCGCCGAAGCCTTGGTCAGAAAGGGTCTCGCCTTGGAACGACTCCAGCGATTAGATGAGGCTATCCTCTGTTACGACCGCGCCATCGCCGCGAATGATTCCCTGACCATGGCCTACCTGTACAAAGGGGGGCGTATTCAACCGGATGGAACGGTATAGTGAGGCTTTGGAATGCTACGAAAAGGCGCTCAAGACGCAGGCGAAGGGTCCGGCAGCGAACGTGATTTTGGATTAGATTTTGTCGGCCTTCACCAAAGGAAAGATTTCTGCTCGCTGAGGAGCTGATCGGCATCCCACAGCGTCACCCGCCAGGCGGTCACGTCACCGAATTCACGATAAGCATCGCCGGTGAGGTAGAGGTCGGTCCAATGGCTGAACCAACGGCGCTGTTGCACGTTCGTTTCCAGGACGGTTTGTTTTGGGAGATTGCCTTGGGCCACACCCCGGAGTTCCACCCGCAACTTGAGCTGCTCGGTTGCGGGAGTCTTTGCCTTCCATTGCACAGCGTAACGCAAGCCTGATCTTTTCGAGGGATGAAGGCTCAAAAATTTCTGGTAGGCATCCCGGTCAAACAGACTGGGGGCGATCGTGGATTGGCCTTTCAGATCCAGGAATTGGGGCAGCACTTTGATCACCCGCCCTTCGGCGGCTTCCGCGACGGAGCCAAGGGCGAGAAACCCGATTAAGAGAATGACAGGCCAGCGCATGAGGAGAAAGGTAGCGGGACAAAGGACAAACTCAATAGCGATGTTGGTGGAGGGCGGTCGTTAAGGACTTTTCCCGGGGGGAGGAACTGTGGCCGGAGGGGGGTTGGTGTTCGGCGGGTTGCCCATGAGTTCTTTCAGGGTGCGGAAGGGATGCAGGGGCATCGATAGAATTTTGGGCAGGAACAAGGGCACGGGTTTGGGTTGGCTCAAGGTGCCGGTGACCTTGTATTCAAACAGCTTCGTGATGGGCCAAAGCATCCGGCTGACCAAGGGCCCGACGAGCCAGGTATCCCGCAGCAACTCGGCTTCCACCACGGCATCCGTCCGACCGTCAAAGTCCACCGTGCCGCGGTACAGCATGCGGAGGGCGGGAGCACGGATCTCAAGATCATCCGAGCGGATGACGCTGTTGGTGATGACAAAGGTGCCGGAACCTTCGCTCGCGCGGCTTTTGCCCAACCCGGGCACGATGCTGTTCAAAGGTTCCGAAAAGATGCCGAAGATGGGGATGTCCCAAATCAGGCCGTCCTGCAAATCGACCTGCCCTTTGCCAAACCAACTCTTCCAATCGTCGGTATTGGCCTTGGTAATATTCAGATGCCCGTTCAGGGTTCCTTCCAAGTGGTTGGAGGGGCTGAACAGATCAGCCATCAACAAGCCCAGATTTGCATCGGTCGCGATGGTGTCGAAGGAAAACTCCGTTCCGCCGTCGCCGTGCACGAAATCAAAGGCCGCCGATCCCGTCAGATGTCCGCCGTAAAAGTCGGCCCGTGCTCCTGACAAGCCGAGGTGGT
This sequence comes from Pedosphaera sp., assembly GCA_028293465.1. Lineage (GTDB taxonomy): Bacteria > Verrucomicrobiota > Verrucomicrobiia > Limisphaerales > Pedosphaeraceae > JAQGOT01. The sequence goes on from JAQGOT010000012.1 coordinate 3,229, forward strand.
CGCCAACCCAATGCACCCCGCTCGTGACGTGGGCGAGTTTGAATTTGTTCCAGATGAAGGGCCCGCCATCCACCTCAAAGTGCAAATCCGCGGGGATCTCATCATGGAGCGGGACCACGCCGTTGACCCGAACCGTCGGCGGTTGGAGGAAATGATAGGGTTCAATGGCCTTGGTAACTTTGGGTCCGATCGCATGCACGATGGCCATCGGTTCGATGGTGCTGAACCCATTGGTCAGATAAAGTTTCCACTCCCGGAAATCAATGTCGAGGCTGTCGGCCGTGGCGGATTGAGTGCCGCGTTCCACCTGAGGATGATCGAGGTGAAGGAATAGGTTGGTGTATTGGAGATCGGTATGGAACTGGGTGCCCGATTCACCGCGAGCGGTGAAATTAGAGGTGGTGATCTGGGCTTTAATCCCGATCTTTTCCAGGTCATGCCAGCGTCCCCAAATCTCGGCATCCACCAACGGCGGTTGAGGCAATTTCAGGGTATCAAAAACGACTTGTTCCTGGGTGGCCAACAAGGGGCGGACCGCCTGGATATCAATATCACTGTGGACACGGAAATAAAACTCGTGGGTGCGGTCATCGGCAACGTGGGCGAGGCGCACCTGGCCCTCCGGTCGGGTGGCGACGAGATCCGGCAGGTTCCAGGTGAGATTGGAAAACAGGATATGGGATTGCGCCGAGAGGACGTGCATGCCCCGGAAGGAGGCCGGACCGGCTTGGAACTCACCTTGCAACTGCAAAGTGGAGAGCAGATCGTCCCGCCAATCCGGCTGGCGATTCGTCCAGGCTGGCAGGATCATTTCCCCTTGGCCGTGGACCAGAGGCGGCTTCTCCCAAGAAAAGCGCTGCAACCAATCGCGGCCGCCTTCCGTCAGCAAGGGAGCTATTTTTTGCGCATCAAAATCTGAGGCACCGATGAAAGTGAGCTTCCGCGTCGTCACATCCATGGCGGCCTGGACATTTACCTGCCCCTGATAAAGTTCTGAGTGCAGGTTGGTGATGGTTAATGCAGGTGCCCGCCAAACACCGCCAAAGGCCACTTCGCCCACTTCAAAGTCCTGCGCCTGGACATTGATCAACCGACAATTCCAATCCAAAAAATAAGGTTCCAAGCAGGCCCACCAGCCCCAATCCGAATTCGCCTTGGGCGGTCCGTTCGTGGTGGGCGTGCTCAGGCGGCTGTTGAGCCTGAGTTCTCCGGCTCGACCCCAGCGAGTGCGGGCATCGGACAAACGCAACTCCCCATGTCCTGCGGTGGGGATGGGATTGGTAAGTGAGTGGGACCACTGGGCGGTGAATTGAGCATTGGTCGCCGCCGCCCATTCGGTTGCGAACCTGGCGGCGGAGAGGTTCAGACGACAATGGACCAGGTTCGTCTCAGCCGGATCGGCCACCGCCCGCAATTCGAGCTGGAAATTTTTGGTGCTGCCCCAGCGGGTCAAGGCGTCATCGGCGTGCAGAATGAACTCGCCATGCGGCCGGGAGTTGGTGGCATCGGGAGCGAGCAATCGGGCGGTCAGATTTCCGTTGGTGAGCGATCCCCAAGGAGTCTCGGCACTTTGGGTGCTGGCGGTCAGCACACCGTTGAAACTCTGCGGATCACGCCCATCCCCGTGCAGGACCAGTTTGAGCTCCGGCACATCGGAAAACTTGATCCGCTCCACGGCATCCGCCAGTCTGCGCAGGCGATTTTGAAGCTGCGCGGGCTGCGCCTCGGCCGGGGCGCGACGCACCTGCCAATCGCGCAAGGCCGAAGCGTTGGTGATGGATCCGGAGAGTTGCAACCTGGCCCCTGCAAAGGAGGCATTGAAATGGTCCAGTTCCCATTGGTCGTTGGGGAGGAATCGAATCCTGGTTTGAATGTCATCCACGGACAGTTTTCTGGCCGGCTGGTTGGTTTCCGCCAGCGGCCAGGCGAACTCACCACCGTGCAAAATCACGGAATCAAATGTGACCTCAAAGTGGCGCAAAGCGGCATGGTTGAGTTTGAGTTCCGCCTCCCGGGCGGAGAAGCGGGGGCCGGTGACGGGGTCGTCAGTTTGGCCGAAGCGCACGTTCTCGGCAACGATCCCCCGGTAGTAGCGGAGGCGCAGCCGGGTAAATTGCAGGTCAAGGCCGCGCGCCTGCAATTTTTCGAGGAGTGGCTTTTTGAGAAAGCCCGGCAGACCAATCTTGTTAAGCCAGAAGCCGGCGGCTACCAGCAGGAAGAGCAAAACGAGGATGCCGATGCGGATTCCGCGGAGGAAACTACGACAGCGACGCCAGCCGCGGCTTTGAAATCGCGAAGACATACCAAGTATCAAGGAGGGCTGTTCTCGCGAATGTTGAAATCGGAAATAATCCGCTCCAGTTGCTTCCGGGAGAGTTCAAAGATCCACTCCTGACCGTCCAATCGGACAGCGCCGTAACGGAGCCCATTCGCAGCCGAGCCGCCCAACTCCAAGGTCAGCGCTTGGGAGCTGTCCTCCCCGGCGAATTCGACGGAAATCCGGATCGACTTATCCGAAAAACCATATTGAGCCCGGTTCGGGGCCGCGCAGGCGACCCAATTTTCCGCTGCCAATTCGCCGAGTTCCTGGACGCCGGCTTCCACCGCGAAGGGATTGATAATGCCTTGGGAACCCGAGGCCACCACCCACTTGTTGGTGCCGGCATGTTGCAGGATTTGCGCCGTTCCATTCTGGCGGATGGTGACGCGCATGGCCGCATCTTCACTGAAGCTCCAGATGCGGCGTTCGCGCAACGCGAGGCTCGTGGCGGGCAGCCGTTGGAAATCTTCCACCTTGACCACGTACACGGAGGTTTCCTCGGGGCGGTCGCCGCGGCGCGCGAAAATTTTGTTGTCGTTGGTCAGGGAGCCAAAGTCCAACTGGGCGATCACCTGGTTGGTCGAGCCGCCGGCGTTGCTGGCGAGGGTCCGCTTTAAAATATATTTCCGGACCGGACTCGCGAGGCCGTAGGTCGGAAAATCTGATTCCGTCACCACATCCTTGTACGCGAACCGTCCGGGGGAGGGAGCAATTTCCAACCGGGCCAGGGCTTCGACAAACTCGCGCGTGCGCTCAGGGTCCGCCGGCAAATTCTGGGATTTCGTGATGATTTGCCAGACGTCATTGGTTTGCCGTTGCAAGGTAAAGTTTTCCTGCCCGGAAACCTCGACCGCATCCAGCGCTCCGGAGGTGAAGCCGGCCAGGCGCGCGTCACGAAACTTTTCATGATCAGCCCGCCATGGTTCGACGGATTCACGCCCGATCAACACAACGCCTTTATTTCCGCCGCAGCGCGCGTAGAGGCGGCTGTCGTCATTGGTGGGACTCTTTCCAAATTGGAGCAAGCAGAGCTGGTTGGTTCCCTGGCCCAAGGCCAACTCCCAGGAAGCGGGGTGCAAGCCATAGGGCTCGAGGTCGGCCGGATCATCCGTTTCAAACCGGCTGATGTGCAGGCTTTGAAGTTTGTATAATAACTCCTCAATTTTTGGATTATCCGCGCGGGCCTGCATGGGCCGGGTCATGCGCCAAAGTTTGTTGGTGGCGTCGCGCTGGAGTTCGAACACCTTGGAACCATTCGTGACGGTCAAACGGTCAAACGGCACATCCTTGAGGTTGACGAAGGCGGTATCCCGCCAGTCATTCTTCTGGCGAGGAATAAATTTGAAAATGTCGGTGCCAACCACATCCACCCCTTCCGCGCCGACCACCTGGATATACACCTGGTCACCGGGGGCCGTCAACTTGCCGAATTTCAACTGGTGCATGCCGGCGCCTTGTTGAACGAGCAGGGTGAACAGAGGGGCATCGAAGCCGTAGTCTTCGTTCGCCTTGGGGCGGTCCCTGAACTCCTGGGCCGAGATGTGAGTTTTATAGGAGAGTTCCTCCAGTGATTGGAGCAAGGTTTCGATGGCCACCGCCTGAGCCGGATAGGCCAACGGCTTGGTGAGCTGCCAGGTGCCGTTGGTGCGATCGGCCCGGATTTCCAACTGGCCCGCGGGTTGGATTTGGATGCTCGTCACCGCCGCGGCCTTGAAACCGGACAGGACCTTGGGGGCGGGCGGCACCGGCGGGTGGAGATGACGCTCAAAAAAATAGATGAACGCAAACAGCCCGCCTGCCAGCACTACCAGAATCCAGGTGTTCTTGGGGTTCATTTACGACGAGAGATTGCGCCGGGCGATTCGGCGGTGCCGCGGTCCACGAGTTTCGTTTGCATCCAGATCATAGGTTCAATGTCTCCGGCGCAGCCAGACCAACCCGCCCAACATGAGAATACCGCCGGGGACGCCGGCGAGAAAGAGCAAGCGGACGTTCTGCATCTGCGACCTGGTCATCAGGATTTTATATTCCTCGATTGTACGCGGGCCGACCCCTTGCAAAAGCTGGGTTTGATCCAGCAGCCAATTCACCGCGTAGCCCGCAAAGTTGCTGTTATCGACATAATCAATCACCAGGTTGTCCAAGAAAATGGAATCGCCCACCACCAGGATGCGAGTTG
>JAQGOT010000603.1 GCA_028293465.1 Pedosphaera sp.
GGTGCTTTCCAGCGTGTCGAACCCAATCCAAAGAATCCGCTGCCGCGCCAGTTCGCCCGCCTCGTTCAGCGGCGCCTGCGGTGAATCCACCAGCGACACCCCCCAACTCGGCGTCTTGTCGACGAGACTCTTCATCACCTGCACATTATCAAAGCCGACATAACGCAGCACCGGATGCGTCGAGCGCCAGTCCACAATCGCCGGAGCCTCCGCCTGCGAGATGCTTTCAAACCAGTTCGTGTTCGCCACATGAATGGCGAGCACGTTGCCCTTCGGCCACACGGTGGGCGTCACATCATCGAGCACTACGAAATCATAAGCCGACCCGTCATCGGTCAAATCATTCACCGCGGCGAGTTGCACGTTCGCCGCCGCTCGCAACGCCCGCTCCAAAAGACGGTTGCCCCGCGACACCAACAACACCTTCACCGGATGCGGCATCAAGCTCACGATGGAAGCCTGGTTGTCCGCCGCCAAATCGTCCTTGGCGGTCAAATGCACCGTGAACACGCCGTCGCGCTCCTGCCCGGCCACGAACGCCTGGGCCACCGTCTCACCCGGCTTGATGGTTAAAGGCCGAGTCTCGACCAGCTTGCCATCCAGGCTCAACTCCAATTCCGTCGTCTGCGCATTCGTTGAGAAATTCGCCACGCTGGTATAGATGGCCCGCTGCGTGGCGTCATCCGGATTCGCGCGCACATCAAGCGCGACGACGCCCAGGTTATTGGCGCCCTGGCCGACCCGATGATAAATGAGCGGCAGAGCCTTGTTCCCGAATTCCTGCAAGTCCGGCACCGCGCCATCGCTGAACAAATGAATTTCCGGGTTGCTGTCCTTGCCCCGATCGCGCGTCAAAGACTCGGCCATCTTCAAGGCGGGAACCAGGTGCGTGGGGGAATCGACTGCCTGGCACGCCAGGATCGCCCGCCGCAAGGCTCCTTTGTCTCCGGTTTCCGATTGCTTTACTTCCGTGTTGGCCGCCACCTGCAGCACCACCATCTTGTCGTCATCCCGCAAGCCGTCCACCCATTGCAACGCATCCTGCCGCGCCTTTTCAAACCGCGAAGGAACCTCATCGGTGCTCTGCATCGACGCCGAGGCATCGAGGATCAACACCCGCAACTCACTGCTCTTCGCATGCGCCGCAAAATACGGCCGCGACAACGCCAGAACCGTCAGAATCAGGAGGATGATCTGCAAAATCAGCAGCCAATTGCGGCGCAGCTTCTGAAACGGCGCGCTCGCCTGGGTTTCCGAAAGGAATCTCTGCCAAAGCAACGTGCTTGAAACCAACCGCACCACCCGCTTGCGCTTCAGCAAATAAAAAACGATCACCACCGGAATGGTGAGCGCAAAAAACAATGAAGCCGGCGCTAAAAAATTCAAACTTCACCCCCACATGAAATCTTGGGAGCGAGACAGACATGACAACCCAACCGAGAAATATTCTTCTCTGGCGCCTTGGTGTCTTGGTGGTTCATCTTCTTTGTCATCATCCCCAAACGGCTGCTTTGCGGAGTTGCTGTAGTAGAAGATGTTCAAGCACCTTGCTGGAGCTAAAGGTGAAATAGTGGATCCAACGTCCTTGGCAAAATTCTTTCATTTTTTGGCAGTAGTTCTGCACCATCTGCTGATACGCCGCCATCCGGTAACGCCCGAACGTCACCTCCTGGAGCGCGCCGGTTTCAGCATCAACCAATCGCAAGTCGCCGAAGCTGGTCGGCGCCAGTTCCTCGGGCGCGAGAATCTGGACGGCATTGACTTGGAAACCACGCGCCACGAGGGCCGTCAATCCGGCTTCGTAACCCGCCGGATCCAGAAAATCGCTCAGCACAATCGCCACCCCGGTCTGCCGGGCCTCCAACGCGCCGCGCCGCAAGGAATCGTTTAAATTAGCCGCCCCTTTGGCGGTTAATTGCGTAAGATTGTGAAAAAAGTTGAGCGTGGACTTGCGCCCCCGCACCGCGCGCAACGCGCCGCGAATGGCAGACTCCTCCCGGTTGTCGGGAAACGCGACCACGCTCACGCGGTCAAACCCGCACAATGCCACGTAGCCAATCGCCGCCGCAACCTGCCGGGCAAAATCAAACTTGCGCGGCTCGCCAAACGCCATCGATTCACTCGCATCCAGGAAAATCCGCACCGGCAGCTCCCGCTCCTCCTCATAAAGCTTCAGGAAGAGCCGTTCGAGCCGGCCATAAAGATTCCAATCCAGATACCGAAAATCATCCCCGGGAACGTAGTTACGGTAATCCGCAAACTCCACCGACTGCCCGCGCGCCCGACTCCGCCGCTCGCCCCGCGCCGAGCTTTTGGCGCGCCGCGCCGCCAGCAACTGGAATTGCTCCAACCGACGCAGCAGTTCAGGGGGTAAAAGCGGGTTCATGGCTGGGGCACATCAGGGTCTTTGCAAATTTTCTTCGCCGTAAACTCAATAATCTCTCGATGCCGGGGAATCGCGGACACTTTGCTCTTCGCGCGGTTGACGTAAATGGAATGATTGCCGCCCTCACGCAAGAACTCGCATCCGCACTGTTCCAAATGCTGGATCAAGTCCCGCCGCTTCATGTGGCGGCAATTTTCAACGGCTCGCGAATCACATTTTCACCCTGCAACTCTTCCTCGGCGAGTTGGCGGTTGGCTTCGAGCACCATGGTCACGGCCTCCACAAGATTGGCGCGTGCCTCCTCAAGGGTGGCGCCTTGGGTGTTGGCGCCAGGAAGCTCCTCAACGAAGGCGGCGTAACCTTCGGGGAATTTTCGAAATACCGCGGTGAGCTCAATGTTCATGGTATAAAATTTGAATCGCGCACGGTCACACCCCCACCATCGCGGCATCCTTCGGCACGTCCTTGAGGATCTGGGCAACGACGTGGTCCGTGGTGATGCCTTCCGCCTCGGCTTCGAAGTTCAAAATCAACCGATGCCGCAATGCCGGCGTGGCCACGGCCTGGATGTCATCAAAGCTCACATTGAAACGGCCCTGGATGAGGGCGCGCACCTTGCCGGCCAGCAGCAGACACTGCCCGCCGCGCGGGCTGCTGCCGAAACGCAGATATTGGTTGGTCACCGGTGCCGCGGTTTCGGATTTCGGATGCGTGGCCAACACCAGGCGCACCGCATAATCCTTCACGTGCGAAGCCACCGGCACCTGACGCACGAGCTTCTGCAGCTCAATCAGATCCTCGCGGGCCAGCACCTTGCCGATCGCGGCCCGCGCGCCCTCGGTGGTGCGGGTGAGCACTTCAGTCAATTCCTCGGCCGAAGGATAACCCACCACCAGCTTGAAGAAGAACCGGTCAAGCTGCGCTTCGGGCAGCGGATAAGTCCCTTCCTGATCGATGGGATTCTGCGTCGCGAGCACGAAGAACGGTTCCGACAGCTTGCGAATCTCCCCGCCGGCGGTGACACTCTTTTCCTGCATCGCCTCGAGCATCGCGGACTGGGTCTTGGGCGTGGCGCGGTTGATCTCGTCCGCCAGGATGATATGCGCGAAAATCGGCCCGCGTTGGAATTGGAACTCGCGCCGCCCGCCGTCGGTTTCCATGACAATGTTCGTGCCGAGAATGTCCGCCGGCATCAGGTCGGGCGTGAACTGGATGCGGTTGAAGGAGATGTCCAGCACCTCGCTCAGCGTGCGGACCAGCAACGTCTTGCCCAGGCCGGGCACGCCTTCGAGCAGCACGTGGCCGCCCGCCATCACCGCAATCAACGTTCCCTCCACAATGGCGTCATGGCCAACAATGACCTTGCCAATTTCTTCGCGGAGCGCGGTATAGGTCTGCCGAAATGATTGGATTTGTGCTTCGGTATTCATGGTTTTAAAACTAACCAGCCACGGATGAGACCAGGACTGAATCGCAGACAACAATTTGCTTGTCTGTATTTAATCCGTGTTTCATCCGTGGCTGAAATTACTTCTTCAAGTCGTCGAAATAATCCCGCACGGCGCCTTGATAGGCACGGGGCACTTTTTCCTGGCTCAACGCGCTTTGGGCGTCCGATTGCGCGGTCACCGCCGATTCCTCGTAAGCCACTTTGCTCTGTCCCTTGATGCTGACCCCCTTCAACGTGATGCTCGGCATCTGCCCGCCGGGGGAGAACTGCCCCTTCACCTTGGTCGGCTTCAGGGCGTCGTTCATCTCACCATCCCCGCGATCCGATACCCCCTTGCCAGCCATGTCAGGTCGGACGACGCCGGAATTATCCCAGTGGTCCTGCATCTGCGCATTGTTGTAACCCCAACCGCTGTTCTCATCCGCCCAGGTGCCCACACCCCGGCCCGGCTTGCCGCCCGGCTTGAAACCGGGGCCACCTTTGCATTGCCCCCAGCCTTGGCAGGTGCCCACACACATGGAAGCCTTGTTCAACGCATCCAACTCCGCCATCAACGACTGCGCGTCGCCCATCTGCTGCATCAATTTTTCCAATTCCTTGGAGGCATCCGCGAGGGATTGCGCCGCGCCCGGCTTCTGCCCGTCCTTCATCTTTTGCGCCGCCGCCTTCAGATGCTCGCCCACCTTGCCATACTTGCTTCCGGGATCGATCGCCTTGGCCACTTCGTCCAGCATCTTTTGCATCTGTTCGGGCGTCAGCTTGGCCGACTTCAATTGCTCGGTCATCTTTTCGAGCGTGCTTT
>JAQGOT010000053.1 GCA_028293465.1 Pedosphaera sp.
GCCGGTTTCAAAGCCGAGTTCAATGCCTTTGGCGGAAAACAAATCGGCAATAAGGGTGATCCGCTGGAGGAGCTTTTGAAAGGTGGCATCGCGCGGTTCGTGCGGCAGAAAACCCGCGTGGAAAGTAACAACCTTAAGGCCGAGTTTTTGGGCCGTTTCTGCGGCAGCCTGGATGTTCCGCCAGTTTTCTTCCCAGGTCCCATCGGGCACGACACCGCCCGTGCGCTTGATGGATTCGAGGGTGGTGTAGTCCTCCCCGACCGTGCCAAACATGCCGGAGACGAGAGTGATGCCGTGCTGTGCGCACAATCCGGGCAAAACGCCCCAAATCGCGGGCTGTTCGCGAAGCGGGTCGAGGGCGACCTGGACGCGGGAGATGCCGATGGTTTGCAGTTGTTGAATAAGATTGAGCGGATCGGTTGGTCGCAGGGACCAACTGCAGACCGCTAATCTGGAAGCAGAAATGTTTGCCATAAAATGTCTTCTAAAAAAACCTTCGTTCAGCGTCTTTTAGTATGGCCTCTGGTGAGTTTTCATCCAAGGCCGAAATCTAACAAAGGCGGATGGTGCAGCCAGTTCAACCTTTGCCCCGGGCTTTTCCCTTACCGAATGTCACGCGGTTTTCTGGAGACGCCTGGTAAACTCCACGAAACCTTCGGCCTGGGTTTTCAGGCGGTCGAGGAGGTCCTGCTGGGTGAGGCGTCCGTCCGCGTCGAGGAGATTGCCTACTTGAGAGATAAAAACCCGCTCGGGATAAATGTAGGCATTTCGGTAACCGAAGATGTTCTGGAGTTGCTCCACGGGGCGCAAGGCACCCCAGATGCCGGCAGCCAGACCGATAAAGCACACGGGACGACGCTCGAAGCTCTCGGGGAATTTGAGCATATCGATGAAATATTTCAAGACGCCCGGGATGCCGCCGTTGTATTCGGGCGTCACCACGATCAAGCCGGAGGACTTAATGACGGCTTGGGCAAAGGGATGAAAGGATTGGGGTTTTTCGGCATAGGCGGCGGCCGAAAATATCTCCGGCGGCAAATCCGCAAGGTCAATGACGTGCAAGGGAATTTTGAGATTTGCATAAATCTCCTCCACGTGTTTGGCGATTTTGCGAGTGTTGCTGCCCGGGCGGTTGGTTCCAACGATCAACGTCATCATGGGGTGAGGATGCGGCGGAGCGGCAATTCAAGCAAGCCCAGATAGGGTGCAAAGGTCGAAGCGGGATCGAGGCTCAGTTCTTGGAGGCTTGTCGGCGCGGCCAGCGGCGAAGGCCGTTTTGGAAGAGCAACCGCCAGACCATCCAGAGAGCTTCAAAAACAATGCCACGATTCATTTTTGAATGACCCTGAAACCGGTCGGTGAAAATGATGGGGACTTCGGCAACTTTCATGCCCTGACGCCAGATTTTATGGGTCAGTTCAATCTGGAAGCTGTAGCCGTTGGATTGGACGGCGTTCAGGTCGATCGACTCAAGGGCGCGACGGCGGAAACACTTGAACCCGCCGGTCGGATCAGTAAAAGGCATGCCGGTGATGATTTTTACATACTGAGCGGCGCCAGTGCTCAACATGAGGCGGCCCAGCGGCCAATTGATGACGCGGATGCCATTGAGATAGCGGGAACCGAGGACGAGGTCGGCATCTTTGGCGGCTTCGATGAACATGGGAATGTCATCCGGATTGTGCGAGAAATCGCCATCCATCTCCATGATGAACTCATAACCGTGCTCAATCGCCCAAGCGAAACCAGCGCAATAGGCCCGTCCCAAGCCTTCCTTTTTGGTGCGATGCAGGACGTGGATCGAAGGATGTTTAGCGGCCAGTTCATCGGCCAGCTTACCGGTGCCGTCGGGGGAATTGTCGTCCACGACGAGGAGATCGACCGGGATGGGGAGTTTCAACAACCGTTCTGCGAGGGTGGGAAGGTTTTCCCGCTCGTTGTACGTTGGCACTATGACAAGAGTCTTATTCATCCGATAGAGACGGCAGACATTTAACCAAAAGGCGGCTGAAAACAAGCTGATTTGTATCGATTTACCTCCCACCCGCACACCGACAGGACCGGCGAGGATGAGGCGCCCAATTGTTTGGTTGCATGCCTGCATCCGCCTGGTATAGCGTTACGGGAGAGAATGGGTTCCCAACTTTTAAATATACTGGAGATTGGTAATTGGATCAGGCTGCCCTTTTTTGGGCTCATCTTGATTTTTCAGATCTGGATGTTCATCCATGCGATTCGCAGCCGGGAGTGGGTATGGGCGATTTGTATCTGGCTTTTTTCCATCCTCAGCACGGTCTTGTATTTTTTTCTGGTTTATCGCAACTCGGGCTCCTCAACGCGGGGGTTTGAATTACCCGGCGCGCAGAAGCGCAAACGGATCAAGGAGCTGGAGGCTAAAATCCATCACCTCGATCACGCGGTTCACCACTTTCATCTCGGCGACATTTATTTCCAACAGGGCAAGCTTGAGAAGGCGGAAGCGTGTTACCGGGCTTCCCTGGAACGTGATCCCCGGGACATTGATACCCGGGCGCATCTGGGCCAATGCCTGCTCCGGGCCAAGCGACCGGCGGAGGCGCGTCCGTTGCTGGAAGGTGTTTGCGCCGAGGATTCCAAGCACGATTACGGCTATTCCATGATGGCGTTGGCGGAAACCTTGACGGCCCTGGGTGAACAGAATGCCGCGCTGGAAATCTGGCAGCAGGTAACCGCGGCCCATTCCTACCCGCGGGCCAAGGTCCAACTGGCGGAGTTATACATCGCCAAGAACCAAATGGAACCGGCGCGGGCGGAATTGAAGGACGTGCTGACCGATGATGCTCATGCTCCCGTCTTCCAGCGCAAGCGGGATAGAGTCTGGGTGCGACGGGCGAAGAGTCTGTCGCGAAAGGCTGGCAATTAGATTGCGATTCCGAGGAAGTGGTCGCTGGATGATCGGCCCGGCTGGTTTGGTCGGAGGAACAATTGCTGGTCCAACCCGTCCGGGCTGTAAATTATCATGGCAGGGTGATTGGTTTTCGCTTAGGGTTGCCACCCGATGAAATCGATTTTCTCCGAAACAAGTCAGGTCCCGTTTGCGGCACAGGTGGAAGAGATCGTGGCTTCCACACCGGTGTTTGACATCCATACGCATCTGTACTCGCCGGCCTTCGGCGAGCTGTTGTTGTGGGGTATCGACGACCTGCTGGTTTACCATTACCTGGTGGCGGAGGCGTTCCGGCAGAGCGATGTCCCCTACGAAAAATTTTGGTCACTGTCGAAAACAGAGCAGGCCGACCTGATTTGGGATGCGCTTTTTCTTCAACACTCGCCGATTTCCGAGTCGTGCCGCGGGGTGCTGACCACCCTCCAGGCGCTGGGTTTGGATGTGAAGAAGCGCGACCTGCCGGGATTGCGCAAATGGTTTGCAGGGCAAAAGGTGGAGGATCATATCAACCATTGCATGCAACTGGCAGGCGTCAGAAAAATCTGCATGACCAACTCGCCGTTCGATGATTTGGAGCGGCCGGTCTGGGAGCAGGGCCTTGCCCAGGATGAACGGTTTGTGGCGGCGCTGCGGATTGATCCGCTGCTGTTAAGCTGGCAGGAGACCGCATCGACGCTGGCCGACCGGGGTTTTCAAGTCACGGCCGACGTCACCCAGGAAAAGACGATCAGCGAGGTGCGGCGGTTTTTGTCGGAATGGTCGAAGCGGATCAATGCGCGTTATGTGATGATTTCACTGCCGCCGGATTTTGCCTTTCCAGCGCAGACGGCGGCCGCGCAGTTGATCGAACGGGCGGTGCTGCCCCATTGCCGCGAATACAACCTGCCCTTTGCATTGATGCCGGGAGTGAAGCGGGCGGTAAATCCGCAATTGAAATTAGCCGGGGACGGAGTGGGGTTGACCGATTTGACGGCAATCCAAAATCTCTGCGCGCAATTTCCTGAGAACAAATTTCTGACGACCGTCCTGGCGCGGGAAAACCAACATGAACTTTGCGTGCTCGCGCGCAAATTCCGGAACCTCCATATCTTCGGCTGCTGGTGGTTCACGAACGTGCCGTCGCTGATCGAGGAAATCACTCGGATGCGGATAGAGTTGTTAGGGATGAGTTTCACGCCGCAGCATTCGGACGCGCGGGTGCTGGACCAGATTGTTTACAAGTGGCAGCACAGCCGGCGGATCGTCGCGCGAATCCTGGTGGAGAAGTATGCGGAGCTGGCCCAAAGCGGCTGGCAGACCACACGCGCCGAGGTGGAACGGGATGTGAAGGACTTGTTCGGCGGGGCATTCGAGCGCTTTTGCGGCATGTAAGCCCAGCGCGACCTCCGTCTGAACTTGCCTAGCAGCGCAATTTGTCGGGCTTCAGATCGGGCGGTCCAATTTGGAGCGGGAAAAGCGTCTGACAGACCAGGCGGCCAACCAGAGCACGGAACAGGGCAGCCAGATGTATTTGAGTTCGCTGCGGACGACCGCCCCACCCCACTCGCTGAAAAATTGGCGCACGGTGAGCGGGGAGACCTCGATTTCATGCCAGGGGAAAAAATACCGCGTGGAATCGAACGGCGCGAAGAAGGCGACTCCGAGGCCCCCATTCGTCAGGGCGTCGAGCACGCCATGGGAGGCGGTCGCGAGAAAGAAGAACAGGACCAGGCCCCACCATTCACGGGAGAAGCGGGCGATTTGTTTGAACTCGGACCAGGCTACCATGAAGCCCCAAACCAGGGCGAAGGCCAGGGAATGAGTCAGCCCCCGATGTCCCAGCATGTCTTCATAATTGATGCCCAGACCGAAGGTGATGATATCGGCATCCGGCAGGACGGCGGAAGCGATGGCCAAACCCCAGAATCTCCAGGACATCCTGCTCCCGGTGTAAGTCTTGCCGAGTGCGACAGCGGCGATTGCATGTGAAAAACCTGAGGCCATGATCGGTTGTAGCGGAATTGAGAGGCACGTGTCACTGAAGAATAATGAGGATTTTGCGGATATCCTTGTCGCCCAACCAAGCTGACCGGCATCGACCCAAGCCAGAAACCGAGCCCACGGAAACAGGAAGGGATGACCAAGCTGGGCGACCAGAGATCGGGGGGACTTGATTGTTTTGTCTTTCGCAGAGCGGTCCCCTGCTCCATTGTTATTATATGTCAGGTTTGATTGCTATTGTGGGTCGCCCCAATGTGGGGAAGTCGGCGTTGTTTAATCGCATCGTGGGGAAGCGTATTGCCATCGTGCATGATGAACCCGGGGTGACGCGGGACCGCGTCAGCGCGGAGGGCGAATGGGGCGGACGGGCGTTCACGCTGATTGACACGGGGGGCATCGGCCTGCTGCGCCGCGAGAAGTCCGCGAATGTAATCACGAAGGCAGCGTTGGAACAGGTGGACCTGGCCATCGAATCAGCGCACGTCATCGTGCTGGTGGTGAACGTGCAGGAGGGCATCGTCCCGCTGGATGAGGAAGTGGCGGCCAAGTTGCGCCAATCGGGCAAGCCGGTCTTGGTGGCGGTGAACAAGGTGGATACCCATCGGATGGAATCTGCCGCGTTGGAATTTACAGGGTTGGGCTTTGACTTGGTATTTCCGGTGAGCGCCATTCATGGCGAGGGCATCGAGGACCTGATGAAAACCGCGCTTTCGTTTCTGCCAGCGGTGGTTGCCGAACCAATTCCCGAGCCGCTGCCCGAAGGAGCGGAAGGGGAAGAGCCGGTTGAGAAGCGAATCCAGGGGCCGCTCAAATTGGCCATTGTGGGGCGGCCGAACGTGGGTAAATCCTCCATTATCAACGCCCTGACTGCATCCGAGCGCGTAATTGTGACCCCGATCGCGGGCACGACCCGAGATTCGGTGGATGTTCCGTTTGAAGTGGAAACCGAGGGGGTGCGCCAATCCTATATCCTGATTGATACGGCAGGACTGCGGAAGACCAGACGGATTGAGGATTCAGTAGAATTCTTCAGCGTTAAGCGGACGGAGGAATCCATCAAGCGTTCGGATATTTCGGTTCTGGTTCTGGATGCGGAAGTGGGCATCACCGAGCAGGATAAGAAGGTGGCGGATCGCATCGTGGAAGACCGCCGCGCCTGCATCGTTGTCATGAACAAGTGGGATTTGGTCGAGGAACAGGTGCGTATAGCGCGGGAGGAGGAAATCGAACGACGGGAGACCAAGAATCGGAACCGGGATGAACGGCGGGAGAAGCGTTTAACCACGCTGGGGGAATTCGGCAATTGGGTACAGGAACACCTTTTCTTTCTCGATTATGCGCCGGTCATTTTTACATCGGCCAAGTCGGGGTTTCATCTGGATCGGTTGCTCGAAGCGGTGCGATACGTGGCCGCGCAGTTGCAGCAAAAGATTCCGACGGCACTGCTAAACCGGGCGATGCATGATGCGATTGAGCGGCGGCCACCCGTGAGCGCGCAGGGACATCGATTGAAATTTTTCTACGCCACGCAGGTCCGGCAGGCACCTCCGACTTTTCTGCTGTTTGTGAACCGGGATGATCTGCTTACCGATCAATACAAGAAGTATTTGGGTGATGAAATGCGGACCGCGTTTGGTTATGAAGGCTGTCCGATCGTGTTGGTGCCCAAGCCACGGCCGAAAACCGTGGAACCGATGCGAAAATTCAAGACCGCGAAAGCGCGCGGCGGTCGGTAATTTCGCGACGGAAGTTATTCACCGCAGGTTTTTTGGTCGTAAAAGGCAGTCGCTCCAAGCTGTTCTGAGCGAAGGATTTTGACCGCATTTT
>JAQGOT010000154.1 GCA_028293465.1 Pedosphaera sp.
CGGATCAAAAGCGCCGGGGGCAAAGGTGAATATGCGCGCTTCATCCACCCAGCCGGAAAAGCGGCCCTGCGAAAAACTGCCCGGATACGCACTCAGGGCAAAGCGCGCGGTTGAGACGTGGCCTCCGGTCGTGGTGGACCCCGAGGGAACTCCGTTTACGTAAAAAGTTGCCGTCCCGTTGTTGCGCACCAGGGCGAAATGCGTCCATTGATCAAGCACCACCGGGCTGGAACCAACCGTGACCGTGACGGGTAGCCCGCCGGGGTACGCAGGATTATGATCATTGTCTCCAAAAACAGCGACGACCGTGTTGCCAACCCGTTCAATACCCCAGCCGGAAAGTGTGGGCTGCCCATTGTAGGCGATAATTTGCGTGCCTGCGGATCCCGTCGGTTTTGCCCAGACCTCCAATGCAAAGTTGTCCGTTGCAGATGAAAGGATTGAGGCAGTGGTGGCATAACCGTTGTGCACATCGAGGGAGAGCGAACTCCCGGCACGCTGGGCTGCCCCAGGAGCAACATCCGACGAATAACTGGCCCCTGGGGCGGGACCAGGTGCATAGGCGACCGTTAGATTGTGCGTGCCGGCGCTATCGAGCGAGTTGGCAGGTGACTGGCCGGCTGCGGCCCCCGGATCCGCTTCTCCCAAGCGATAGTAGGCAAAGTTGGTCACGCTGACCAGCGGTGTTGCGAAGGTCAAATCAGCTCCGTAAGCGGTCTGGACACTGTTCGACGCCGCCGCGCGGAAGTGATAAATGCTGTTGGATGACAGTCCCGAAACCAGGTTGCTGAAGGCGAGGGAAGCGCCGGCGGGAACGCTGCTGGTCGCGCTAAAACTTCCGTAGTTGGTCGTCAACCCATACTCGAACCACGCCAATGAATTCGCGCCATTGGGATTTATGGAACCGTTCAAGGTGGCGCGCTGGGACCGAACAGCGAAGGCGGCCAGCGTCGTTACCTGCGGTGCCAGGGGCAGGGTGGTAAAGCTCAGATCGGCGCCGAAGTTCGTGCCGGCGTTATTGGTGGCCACCACGCGAAAATGAACGGTTGAGACGATAGGAAGGCCGGTGAGGAGGTTGCTCACCGATTGTGCGCCCGAACCTGCGGACAACAGGGTCAAGGCCGAGACGCTGTCGTAATTGGTCGTGGCGCCATATTGAAAGTAAACCGTGGTTGCAGCGGTTCCGGGATCGACCGAACCCAATAATGTGGCATTGGTCGCCCCGATGTTTATCGCGGGCAAGGTGGTGACCTGGGGAAGAGCCGCTGTGAAGAAAATGCTGTCCGGGCTCGTGTTCCTGCCGAAGCTGTTGGTGGCCCCGATTCGAAAATGATAAAAGCTGCCGGGCACCAGGCCGCTCACGGCCTTGTTGAAGTTCAGAGCCGCCCCAATCGGCACCGCGTTAGTGGATGTGAAACTTCCGTAATTCGTGGTTTGGCCAAATTCGAACCAGGCGGCTGCGTTGATGCCACCTGGGTGTACCTTTGCATTCAGCGTGGCCCCACTCGGACTGGTTGCTGTCGCCGCAACATTTTCAAATGACGGGAGGCCGCTGACGTTCAGCAGCAGCTCATTTGTATCGAAAGAGCCGGGCGCAAAGGTGAAGAACCGCGCTTCATCCATTAATCCGGCGAATTTTCCCGAAGCATCCGGAGCCGAGGCCAGGGAAAACCCCCCGGCGGGGACACCTGGCAAAGACGTCGTCGTGTCGGTCGCAATCCCGTTCACATAAAGAGCTGCGGTGCCGTTGTCGCGAACAACCGCAACGTGCGTCCATTGGTTGAGGGTCACGCTGCCGGAACCAAAAAGTTCAGTGCCGCCAAAGAGGACTCGATAAGCATTGCCGTCTTGAAGGATTCCCCAACCATTATATCCTGGATCTCCGTTATAGGCGATGAATTGACCGCTGGAAGCGCTCGTCGGTTTGACCCAAACTTCAAAACCAAAATTATCGGTCAGCGTGGAGACCAAAGGTCCGGTGGCGTAAGACGCGCCGTTGGAGAAATTCAGCGAAAGAGAACTGTCGGCATGTTGCGTCGCCAGCGAACTGACATCGGCCGCGTAAGCCGGCGACCCAAAAACGCTCAGATGTTGCGTGCCAATGCTGTCACGGGTGCTGGCGGTGGTTCCTCCTGCTGCGGCACCCGGATCGTTTTCACCCAAGTGATAGTAGTGAAGGGGCGTCACGTCCGAGACAAGCGTCGTGAAAGTAAAATCCTGCCCCACGCCCATTCCCACGCCGTTCGTCGCCACGCATCGGAAATGATAAAGCGAATTAAAGTTCAACCCGGAAAGAGCATTGCTTGCCGCCAATATGGTGGTGCCGTTGCCCAGGGCAAAGGTCATGGTTCGGTTTCCGTAATTTGTCGTCGTGCCCCATTCAAACCAACCCGTCGTTGGCAGTCCGTTCGGATTGACCGTTCCGTTGAGCGTGGCGTTCGCCTTTTGGACCGTGGTGGCACCGAGGGTGGTGGCCAGGGGCGCAGAAAATGCAAACGTCACCTCGGGAGCAAAAGCAGAACCCGCCAGAGCCGTGTCCACTGCCTGCACGCTCCAGTAATAGGCCGCGCCCGAAGAGGTGAGATTTGTTACCATGGTGGAGAGGCGCTGGCTGGCATTGCCCAACTGCGGCACGCGTCTGAAACCGTTGGTGGCGTTGGCGAGGGCCGACAAAATCTGGCCGCCGCCCGCGTTCGTGCCAACCCGGACGTTGTAGGTCAAACCACTGGCTGGGGTTTCCGGATCGGTCGCGGCGTTCCAACTGAGCAACACGCTGCTGCCGCTGGTAAGCGTTGCCGTGAGGCCACTGGGCGCGGTTGGAGATTGATTGGTGGTTCCCGTCTGGTTTTTCCAGATCTGGGTGAACCCGGGACCCGCCAGAATGAAATCCAATCTGCCGTCATTGTTAAAATCACCCCACGCTCCAGTTCCTCCATTAACGCCCGTCAAACTCAACGTGCTGTTCGTAAAACCGGTCGCGGTTTGGCGCCAGAGCTGGGAAATTTCAGCGCCGGCAAGGCTGTTGGTGATGCCGGTCAGGAGCACCGCCAGTTTGCCGCTGCTTTCATAATCACCCCACGCCACCGAACTGCTGAACACGCCCGGCAGCCCGGCATTGATGTTGGTGAACACGCCGTTGCCCACGTTGCGCCAGATCTGGCACACCGCATTGGTCGGTCCACCTAGTGGGTCATTGGCGCTGGCACCCGACAGGAGGACGTCGAGTTTGCCATCATTGTCATAATCACCCCACGCAACTGCTGAGCGCCAGACGCCGGTGAGACCGGCATTGATGTTGGTGAAAGTGCCGTTGCCCACGTTGCGCCAGATCTGGCACACCGGCACGCCGTTGGACTGGCCTGAAAGCAGCAGGTCGGCGAAGCCATCACCATTGTAATCAGCCCAGCGAACGCAACCATCGCGCAGCGGAGGCAGCCCCGCGTTGAGGTTGGAGAAGGTGCCATTGCCGTTGTTTCGCCAGACTTGGGTGACGTAATTGGTGCCGTCGTGCCCGCATAAAGCCAGGTCGAGACGACCGTCGTTGTTGTAATCACCCCAGGCGACCGATCCGAAGGCAACGCCGGTGATCCCGGCATTGATGTTGGTGAAAGCGTTGTTCCCGAGGTTCCGCCAGACCTGGGCGAATCTTACGCCATTGGACTGTCCAATCACCGCGAAATCCAGCCAGCCATCATTGTCGTAGTCGCCCCACGCGATGGCACTATTGACCAGTGCGGGCAGGCCCGCCGCGGCGGTGTTCAGGCTGAACGTGTCGTTGCCGTTGTTATGCCAGAGTTGGCAGACATTGCTGCTGCCGTTCCAACCGTTGAACAAGAGGTCGAGTTTGCCATCATTGTCGTAATCGCCCCAGGCGGCGATATCCGACCGGTTGGTCAGGCCGGTGGCAAGGACATTGGTGAATGGAAGGACGGTGGAAAATGTGACGTCGTTGCCCGAGGCGGTCGCGATGCTGTTGCTGGCGAAAAGGCGATAATGATAAGTGGCTCCAGCAATAAGGCTGTTGATGGGCCTGCTGATCGAAACCGCGTTGGATCCGTTGCCAATATTTCCCACCAAGTTCGTGGTGCCATAGCTGGTGGTCAGGCCATACGCGAAATAAACCGTGGTGCCCGCGCCGTTCGGATTGGCGGTTCCGTTCAAAGTCGCCTGGTTCGTGGTGATGCCGAAGGCGGTCAAGGTTGCGGCCTGTGGCACGCCTCCCGCCGTGGTGAAGGTCAAGTCATCGCCCAGGCGTTTGACCACGCTATTTGTTGCTACGGCGCGAAAATGATAGGTCGAACCAGCAAGGAGGCCGCTGATGGAAGTGGTGACAAGGAGGTTGCTCGTTCCGGCCGGCTCCGTGAACGTGCCGGTCAAGCTGCCGTAGTTCGTGGTCAATCCGTATTGGAAATATGCCGTGGCTGTCGTTCCGGGATAGAGCGTCGCCTGAAGGCCCGCGCTGGTGTCGGTCACATTGGTGGCGGCCCCTGTCGTAATGAAAACCTGCGGTGTCAGGGTCAGGTCATTCGTGCTGAATTGGCCGGGAGCAAATGTAAACAAACGCGCTTCATCCATAAGACCGGTAAAAAAGTTGTCGGGATTGGGCGGAGTAGTCGCAAGGGTAAATGATCCTTGCGGGGCATTAGGTCCGCCATTCAGCGTCGCGGCCGCCGCTCCATTTACATAAAAGGTGGAGACTCCGCTGTCCACCACCACAGCCAGATGTGTCCAGGCACCGGCGGTTGCCGGCGCAGAACCAAAGAATGCCACATTGCCAAAAAGCACCTGATAAGTCCCGTCGATTATAAGCAGCCCCCACCCGCTCCCGCCCGGATCACCATTGTACGCCAGACATTGGGTGCCCACCGTAGAAACGGGTTGCACCCACAGTTCAAAGCCAAAATTATCCGTGTCAGCGGAGATGAGCGCCCTGGAACCATATTGTCCGGAGGTGGAGAAATTCATGGCCAGCGTGCTGCCCGCCCCGGCAGTGGCCAGGCTGCTTACAATTGTTGTGTAAATAGGCGAGCCCGTGAGCTGAATGCTTTGGCCGGAAATAAAATCCAGCGTAGCGGCCGCTGAATTTCCATTGGCGGCTCCCGGATCATTTTCTCCCAGCCGGTAATATTGCTGCACCGTGATGGCGGCGTTGACATCGGAGTGGTAACCGAGAACGAACAGGAGAGCGGCCAGCACACACAAGCGAGCGATAGATTTCATCATTTTAATTCCCTAAATACCTTCTGCAAGCCGCCACTATACTGATTCGTGATTGGAAGGAAACGAATTCCCAGCCCCGACAAGTTCCGCATGGCCCGGTGATTGCAGAAAATCCATCCAGGTTTTATCGAGGTTATTACAAGCCGGAGTGCGGAATAAGGGCAGGGGGCGAGGAAAATCCGTTTTTCGACGATGTTTTGGTCTCCAAAACGGGTCCAATTCTCATTTTTATGAGGAGTAGATAAGGTTAATTAACCGCCCGGCAAGGTGGGCTTATAATTGGTTAGATTGGTTGACGATGTTGCTCCCGATTCATTAGATTGTCTCACGTTGGATTATACAGCAGAGAAGTATTAGCCACGTTCAGTCGAACCTAATGAACATTACGAACGTATTTGCATCCTCAATCGGCAAGAAGTTCCTCATGGCGATCACCGGCCTGGCGCTTTTTATTTTCGTGGCGCTGCACATGGTGGGCAATCTCCAAGTCTTCCTCGGGCCGGAGTCGATCAATCGTTACGGCGCTTTTTTGCAGGGCAACCTGGAACTGATCTGGCCGGCGCGCATCGGGCTGCTCGTCCTGGTGCTGCTGCACATCTGGGCGGCGGTCAAGCTCTCGGCGGAAAACCGCGCCGCCCGTCCGCAGCCCTATGTAAAGCATGAAATCGTGGCGGCGAGCTACGCGTCGCGGACGATGCTGATGAGCGGGTTGATCATCGCGGCCTTCATCGTTTATCACCTCTTGCATTTCACGGTCCAGGTGCCCGCCGTTAACCTGGTCGGGCAAACCAAACTCCTGCCGACGGGCAGTTTCGCGGCGCTTGAGGACGCCAAGGGGCGGCACGACATTTTCGCCATGATGGTGCTCGGTTTCCAGCGCCCGCTGGTTTCTGTCTTCTATATCATCGCCATGGCGCTGCTCTTTATGCATCTCAGTCATGGCCTCAGCGCCATGTTCCAGTCGCTGGGCCTGAAAAGCCCGACGTATGGCCCGCTGATTGCCCGTTTTGCGGTGATTGCATCCTGGCTGATCTTTCTCGGATATGTCTCAATTCCCATCGCCATCCTGTTGGGCTATGGCAGCAAATACGTGGAGGCGTTGAAATGATTCTCGATTCCAAAATTCCTTCCGGCCCGCTCGCGCAAAAGTGGGAGAAGCATAAGTTCGACATGAAGCTGGTGAACCCGGCGAACAAACGCAAGTTTGAGGTCATCGTCGTCGGCAGCGGCCTTGCCGGGGCCTCGGCGGCGGCGACCATGGCCGAACTGGGCTATCAGGTGAAGTGTTTCTGCTTTCAGGACAGTCCGCGGCGCGCCCACAGCATCGCGGCTCAGGGCGGCATCAACGCGGCCAAGAATTACCAGAACGACGGCGACAGTGTTCACCGGCTGTTCTACGACACCATCAAAGGCGGCGATTTTCGGGCGCGCGAGGCGAACGTCTATCGTTTGGCGCAGGTGAGCGTGAACATCATCGACCAATGCGTGGCGCAAGGTGTTCCGTTTGCGCGCGAATACGGCGGGTTGCTCACGAATCGTTCCTTCGGCGGCGCGCAGGTTTCGCGCACGTTTTACGCGCGGGGCCAGACCGGCCAGCAATTGTTGCTCGGCGCTTACCAGGCGCTCTCCCGGCAGATCGGCAACGGGAACGTCAAGATGTATCCCCGGACGGAGATGCTGGATGTGGTGGTGGTGGACGGCCACGCCAAAGGCATCGTCGTGCGCGACCTGGTGACCGGCGAGATTTCCGCCCACGCTGGTGACGCGGTGGTGCTCGCCACCGGCGGTTACGGCAACGTTTTCTATCTCTCCACGAATGCGCGCGGTTGCAACGTCACGGCCACCTGGCGTGCTTATAAGAAGGGCGCGGCTTTCGCCAATCCTTGCTATACCCAGATTCATCCGACCTGCATCCCCGTCAGCGGTGACCATCAATCCAAGCTGACCTTGATGTCGGAATCTCTGCGCAATGACGGCCGGGTTTGGGCCCCGAAGAAGAAAGGGGATACGCGCCGCCCCGACCAGATTCCCGAAGACGAGCGCGATTACTTCTTGGAGCGCAAATATCCGAGTTTCGGCAACCTTGCGCCCCGGGACATTTCATCCCGCGCGGCCAAGGAAGCGTGCGATGAAGGCCGCGGCGTGGGCCCGGGCGGACTGGGCGTTTACTTGGATTTTGCGGATGCCATCAAGCGGTTGGGCGAGGAGACAGTGCGGGAGCGTTACGGCAACCTTTTCCAGATGTACGAGAAGATCACCGGCGAGGACGCGTATAAAACGCCGATGCGAATTTATCCCGCCGTGCATTATACCATGGGCGGCACCTGGGTGGATTACAACCTGATGAGTTCCGTTCCGGGATTGTTCGTGATTGGCGAGGCGAATTTCTCCGACCACGGGGCGAACCGGCTTGGCGCGAGCGCGCTGATGCAGGGTCTGGCCGACGGGTATTTTATTTTGCCCTACACCATCGGAAACTACTTCGCGTCCGAGAAACAGCCCAAGCCGAACCTGGCTCATCCGGAGTTCAAGAAAGCGCTGGAATCGGTCGAAGCCATGACGAAGCGCCTGCTCTCAATCAACGGCAAGCGAAGCGTGACCTCGTTCCATCGCGAACTCGGCAAGCTGATCTGGGACAAGTGCGGGATGGCCCGCACCCAGCAGAGCTTGAAGGAAGCGCTGGCACGGATTCCCGAGTTACGCGCCGAGTTCTGGAAAAATGTAAAAGTCACCGGCGACAACAGCAATTTGAATCAGGACTTGGAGGCCGCCGGTCGGGTGGCGGACTTCCTTGAGTTCGGCGAGTTGCTTTGTCTCGATGCGTTGACCCGCGAGGAATCGTGCGGCGGGCATTTCCGGGTGGAGCACCAGCAACCCGACGGCGAAGCGAAACGGGACGACGAGCATTTTTCGTTCGTCAGCGCGTGGGAATACCAGGGACCGGGCAAGACGCCGTTGCTGCACAAGGAACCGCTGGTTTATGAAGAAGTGCACATGAGCACGCGGAGCTACAAATAAATTTTCCCATGAACCTTACGTTAAGAGTTTGGCGGCAGAAAAACGCGGGTGATCCCGGCCGGATGGTGGAATATCCGGCCACGGGCATCATTCCCGACATGTCGTTCCTCGAAATGCTCGACGTGGTGAACGAGGGGTTGATCGCGAAAGGGGAGGAACCGATTGCGTTTGACTCGGATTGTCGCGAAGGCATCTGTGGCACCTGCTCGCTGGTCATCAACGGCATTGCCCACGGTGGACAGCGCGGCACGACCTGCTGCCAGTTGCACATGCGGTTTTTCAAGGACGGCGACGTCATCACCATCGAACCGTGGCGGGCCAAGGGCTTCCCGGTGTTGCGGGACTTGGTGACCGACCGCGGCGCGTTCGACCGGATTGTCCAGTCGGGCGGCTTTATTTCCGTAAATACCGGCGGCACCCCCGATGCCAACGCGCTTCCCGTATCCAAGGTGGACAGCGACCGGGCGATGGACGCCGCCGCGTGCATCGGTTGCGGGGCCTGCGTGGCCGCGTGCAAGAACGCTTCGGCCATGCTGTTCGTGGCCGCCAAAGTTTCGCACCTGGCTCAACTGCCGCAGGGCAAGGTGGAGCGAACCCAGCGCGTGACCAATATGGTCAAGCAGATGGATGTCGAAGGTTTTGGTAACTGCACCGTGACCGGTTCGTGTGAAGCGGTTTGCCCCAAGGAAATCAGCCTGGATTTCATCGCGCAGATGAACCGGGAGTACGGCCGGGCGATCCTCAAAGGGACGAAGTAAAAGAGCATCAGGCTGGCTCATTCGCGAACCGTCAGAGATTCAAGGCGCCAACCTCAAGGCGGGCTGGTGCAAAGAAAGAGAGTGGAACTTGGAGTTCCATTTCCACTGAAGCCGGGCTCCCCGGAATTACCGCTGGAGCAACCCGTTGGTTTGCATCGTCTCAACCAGATCCTTCTCGGCCAAAACCCAATCCTCCAAGGTCAAGGATTCATCGGGTAATTTGTCGCGAAACAGTTCAAACGCGCGCTGACGAACCATTCCCTTGGTAATCCCCGGGGTGAACGGTTTGGGTTGTTCGTGGGGCGCTTTTGTTGCCTGCTTGGGCTGTACCGAGGATTTCTTCTTTTCCTTTTTCATGACCAGTTCCTTTCTCCCTAACAAGATATATCGCTTCCCAAGGGTTTCAACCGGGGAACTCGGTCTCGAGGCTCGGTCCGGAGGTCCGGGATCGATGGGGAAATGCCGGTTGGACGCTCTGCGAGCATGTGGTAATCTAACATTCAGAAGGATACCAAGTTATGAAAAAATGGGCTGTTGGATGCGGGGTGTTGGCGGTGCTCGCCATCATCGTGTTGATTATCATCGGGATTGCGGGCGGCAGTTACAACCGCTTGGTGAAGCTTTCCCAAGGAGTGGACAGCCAATGGGCGCAGGTGCAAAATGTCTATCAGCGGCGGGCCGACCTGATCCCCAACCTGGTTCAAACCGTGTCGGGCGCGGCCAATTTCGAGAAATCCACCCTGGTAGAAGTAACCCAGGCGCGGGCGTCGGTGGGCAAGGTGCAGGTTACCTCCACCAACGCGCCGACCGACCCGGCCAAACTCGCCGAATTCCAGGCGGCCCAAGGCCAGCTCAGTTCGGCCTTATCCCGTTTGCTCGTCGTGTCGGAGCGTTACCCCGAGCTGCGGGCCAATTCCAATTTCCGAGATCTCCAGGCGCAATTGGAAGGGACGGAGAACCGGATCAGCGTGGAGCGCGGACGTTTTAATGAAACCGTGCAGGCGTATAACACCGCCATCAAATCGTTTCCCACGGCGCTTTATGCGAGCATGTTGAATTTCAAGGAAAGGCCGTATTTCACCGCCACGGAGGGGGCGGCGACCCCGCCGCGGGTCCAGTTTAATTTTGGGACTCAGGCGCCCGCTCCCGCGCCGACCCCGGAAAAGCAGTGACCTCGTGAATAGATTTATTCTCATCATCGGCTTGCTCTGGTGCTTGTGCGCCTCGGCCGCCGAGGTCATCCCTCCCGTCCCCAAGGCGTATTTCAACGACTACGCGAAGGTGGTGTCCCCGGCCACGGCCCAAGAGTTGAACCAGAGATTGGAGAATTTCGAGAAGGAGACTTCCAGCCAGATACTCGTCGCGATTTATCCGAAAATGCAGTCGGAGTCATCGATCGAGGATTATACGACGCGCGTTTTCGAGGCTTGGAAGCCGGGGCTGAAGGCCAAGGACAACGGGGCGGTGCTCTTCGTTTTCGTCCAGGATCACAAAATGCGCATTGCCACGGGCTACGGCTTGGAAGGGGCGTTGCCAGACGCTCTTGCCAAACAAATTATCGAGGACCGGATCGCACCGCACTTCAAGCAGGGAGATTTCGATGGTGGATTGCGCGCGGGCGTTACGGCGATGATCGCAGCCGCGAAAGGGGAGTACAAAGGGACCGGGCAGACCGTGGCTCAATCGCGGCGTGGGAAGGATTCATTTCTGACGCACAATTGGTTTGTCTTTCTGGTCATCATTTTGATTCTGCTGGGAAGTTTCACCCGACGCCGGCGTTCGGGCCTCTGGGGTGGTTGGACGATGGGTAGCGGCGGTTTTGGCGGTTGGTCGGGCGGCGGTGGAGGAGGGGGTTGGTCAGGTGGCGGCGGTGGTGGTGGTGGTGGATTTTCAGGCGGGGGTGGCAGCACGGGCGGGGGCGGCGCCAGCGGGAGTTGGTAATATGAAAGCAAAGGAATTTATGAATCGGCTGCAACACGACGAAATCGTCGCGGCCATTCGCCAGGCGGAGGAGAAAACGTCCGGCGAGATTCGCGTGTTCATCACCCGCCAGGAACCGGAGCATCCGATCGCGGCGGCCCAGGCTCAATTTGCGCGATTGGGGTTGAACCAGACGGAGCAGAAGAACGGTGTGTTAATTTTTGTGGCCCCTCGGGTGCGGAAGTTCGCGGTGATTGGCGATGCCGGCGTGCATGCGCGTTGCGGCAAGGCTTTTTGGGAACAAGTGGCCGGGGAAATGACCGGGCATTTTAAAAAGGAACAGTTCACTCAGGGCATTTTGCATGGCGTTCACAAAGCGGGCGAACTGTTGGCCCAACATTTTCCGCGCCGCCCGGGTGACCGGAACGAGTTGCCGGATGAGGTCGGGGGTGATTGAGCCCGCTTGCCACAGCGTGGCGACGGTAGCGGGAAAAGCTTGAATCCTGCGCCAAGCCAACTATTTTCGGGGCTGAGTTCACGATGCCAACCACCAGCCCAACCTCTGCAACCGACGCGGATCCCGCGGTGGCTGGCATTCCCCAAAACCAGATCGTGCTGGTGACGGATCTTTCCAACGAGGAATTTCTCGAACGCTATGCGCAGCCGGGACGGGTCGGCCTGTCCGGCGGCATCACGCTCATCGACAAGGCGATTGCCCGTGCCGAGCGCCATCTGGATGAAGCCGGAGCATGGGGATCCTGGTCGCACGCCTTTCTGTTTCAAGGCCGGCGGCATGACGGTCATCATTGGGTGATCGAATCGGATTTGCAGATTCACCGGAAGCACATCCAGTTGGGGGTGCAGGAGAACCGCATTTCCAAGTACCATGATGAGGAGTTCTACACGACCTTGGCGGTGCTGGATTTCGGTTTGTCAGCGGAACAACTCGCACTCCTGTTGCGGGAGGGATTGGATTTGGTGGCGAACCGGGCGCGCTATTCCGTGCGCGAACTGGTGGGCACACTGATTGCCTTGCACGATCCGAAGCTACGCGGGCGGGACAACCTGCTGGCGCGGGAACAGTCCCTGTATTGCTCCGCGTTCGTGCAGCATGTGTATCGCAAAATCGGGCTGGATCTGGCGCCCGGGGTGCATGGCAAAAATACCACGCCGGAGGACATTTCCCGGACGGCGGTGCCGCACACCACCTACCTGCTCAAGCGCGAATTGGTGCGCAGCAAGCTTTCCAAGTTGAAGGTGAGAATGCGCCGCCGAGTTCGCGCGCGGCTCAATCATCTGCGGGAAGCGCGGTTGAGGCTGGGGTTGGGAGTAAAGGACTAAGGCCTACGCGGGATCGGAGGCCGGTTCGGAAGGAGCCTCCTCCGCCGGCTTGTTTTCCTGGCTGGCGTAATGGAGCCCCAAATTGTGCTGGGCCGTTTTGTCCCCCTGCTTGGCAGCCCGGCAAAACCATTTGACCGCCTCGGCCGAGCTCTTCTGTACCCCGCGACCGGTCTGATAGCACAGGCCAAGATTGCACTGGGCGGGGGCGATTTCCTGTTCCGCCGCGGCGAGATACCACTTGACCGCCTCGGCGTAATCTTGGGGAACCACCTGCCCGGTTTCGTAAAAGACGCCCAGGTTGAATTGGGCCTGCGGTTCGCCTTGTTCGGCGGCTTGGTGATACCACTTGACCGCTTCGGCATAATTCTGCATCACGCCCTGACCGGTCTCGTAGCAGACACCGAGATTGAATTGTGCCGCGGGGTCGCCTTGTTCCGCCGCTTCGCGGAACCAGCGGGCGGCTTCGCCAAGTTCCTGCGGGATGCCAAGGCCGGCTTGATAGCAGACTCCCAGATAGCATTGGGCCGAGGAATCATTCTGTTCCGCCGCGCGCCGCAGCCACTTGACCGCCTCCTCATAGTCCAGTTGGACACCCTGGCCGGTCTGGTAGCAGATGCCAAGATAGCACTGTGAGGCCGCATCTCCTGATTCCGCGGCATTGCGAAGGTCCTCGAACGAATTCCAGGTTACTTGATTGGTGGCCATGGCTGGTTCTTTAGTTGTTGCGGCTCTTCATTACTCCGAATTTAACTAATAATAGAATTGAAAAGGCTAATTACAAGCTTCCATTTAAAAGACGCTGGCAAGGCCCGGAAGGTAACGAAAATGATTTCCCGATGGCCTCGGTCAGCTTTCAGCGGTTCACCCCGAAGGACGCTGATTTATCCCCACCAAGATTGTAAAAATTACTGTCGAGGCTTTTGAACAAACAGGGTAGATTCATCTCAATTCCGGATGCCTTATGAATGCGTACCAATCGTATCGTAACCTGCCTTCACTGGCCGGGATTTGTTCCCTGACCGAGGCCATGAAGCCCGGCTTGTCCGTTGAAATCTGTGTCAGCCGGCTGAAGCGCTATCATTACGCCTTCAAACGGTTGCACCAGATTTTCACCGCCCGCCTTACCGCCGAGCCGATTTACGAACTCAAGATGGGGTTCAGCCTGCATGGCCATCTCTGCGCTGAACATGCCACCACCCTGCGCAAGCGGGTGGGGGAAATGCGGGAACCGCCCCTGGGACTTGAGGCGGTGCCGGATTTACATCTGGAAATCTTTTTTGACGAAATCCTCGCGGCGCCCACGACGGAGGAACTGGGCCTGGGCCTTTATGAACAGGCCGTGCCGGCCCTGCAAGCCGCCTTGGAGGGCCATCTTGCCGATACCAACCGGCTGGCGGACCATCCGTCGGTGCGGCTGTGCCGGTTCGCACTGCTCGAATTGGCCGACATGCAGCAGTTCGGCGCACAAGTCGTCCTTTCGCTAATCGATGAACCATGTCGCGAGCGGGCATCAAAATGGCTGGCATTGTTGGCAGATTGCTTGTTGGCGGCGGGCGGCTTGGATGGCACGGGCGCGCTGCGCGACGGGACTCCGCTGGACCGTTTGCATTCCGCGCAACCGTATCAATTTGACCGCACCCCGCGGCGCGATGAACGGTTTTCCGATCCCTACAACATGGCGGTGAACGCGGAGGTGTTCCTTTACGACGAGGAATTTCCGCCGGAGCCGAAAACGTTGATGATGTTTTACAAGCGTTTGCGGGAGATCGATGTGCCGGAAATGATGGCCAGCATCATCGTCGAGACCCCGAGCAAACCGTGGGACTATTACCGTGACATGACGCGGCAGCTCTGGGACGAAGCGCGCCATGCGATGATGGGTGAGGTGGGGTTTGCGAATCTGGGAATCGATTGGGCGGCCAAGGTGATGATCAATCACACCTGGTCATTGGCGTTGAACACGCAATTGAAACCCATCGAGCGCCATGCGGTGCTTTATTTTATCGAACAAGGCTTGATGCCAAAAACCGGCAAGCGGTTCGAGTGGGAGGTGGGGCTGGCCTCGCACAACCCGTTGTCTGCGCTGTTTCAGGATTATGACTGGGCCGATGAAGTGCTTCATGCGCGGATCGGGCGGGATTGGTATTTGAAGGAATTCAAGAACGCGCAGGAAGCGGTGCGTTACGGCGATGAATGTTGGTCGCGGGTGTTGCTGAACTGGGAGAGTTGGCGGCAACAGGGGTTGACGCAGCATCGGAACTGGTGGCCGGACGTTTACCGGGACGCCTGTCAGCGTTGGGGCGTCCAGCCGGACCCGAAGGTGCTGGCGTATTCCACCTCCTATCAGACCGTGCGCGCGGATTTAAAAAATCTGGTCGGGTCAGCGTGAGCGGTTGAGGTGCCATCCAGCCGCGTTGCGGTCAGCTCACTCGGCATCGTGGGAAACGATCAACAGGATTCCCTTTTCACGTCTTTCCAGGAATTGGCCAAGGCTATGGAGACTCAAGCGGTATAACACTACGGCCAAGGCCAGCAGCAAGCCCGAAAGCAGGGCATCGACCACCGACAGGGACAGCCAGCCAAGGGTTTCGGAGAGCAGCCCGAGCAGGGGAGGGACAAAAATCGGCAGCGCCAGCAGCGGGAAAAGCAATTGGGTCAGGAGAATCATGAACACGGTTTTTGCCGGAGGTTTGGCGGCTTTCATTGATCCGGCGGCGATGCGGTAGGGTACGAGGATCGAGAAGAAGTTGGCGGCAATGCTGAGGAACAGGAACATTGCGACAAGCTGGAGAGCGGCCGCGAGCACCACCAGCGGCGGCAAATGGGCCAGCACAGTCACCAAAACCAGCAAGACGAGACCCAGCACACCAACGATGGGCGCGAAGGCGAGATTTTTGGCGAAGAGAATGTAACGTCGGGAAGCCGGGAGCAGGACCAAGGCGCGGAAGCCTTCGCGGTCGTAGCCGAATTGGTTGAAGAAGACCTGGAGCAATCCGAAGAACGTGACCGC
>JAQGOT010000157.1 GCA_028293465.1 Pedosphaera sp.
TATTCTCCACGAACTGAATCAGTTTCCGGCCGATGCCCTGATTTTCGTGCGAAGGACTTACATACAGGAAAGCCAGTTCGCCTTTGTTGACCTCCGGGTAAACGTGCAGGGCCACACAGGCGACCGGGTTGCGATCGATTTCAAAGATGTAATAATCACCGAGCTGCTTCTCGATCATGGCGCGGGTGCGCTTGACAAGTTCGGCGCTCTGCACCGAGTTCTTGGTCAGGATCTGAATGCTGCGGATGTCTTTTTTCTTGGCGGGGCGGACCTGTTGATATTCGTTGGCGTAGATGAGGGTGCCGATGCCTTCGTTCGAGAACACCTCGGCCAGCAGGCCTTCATCCACCCGCCCGTTGATGATGTGGACGCGTTGGACGCCGGCATCGCAGGCGGCCGTGGCGTGGCGGGCCTTGGAGATCATTTCCGGAGTGAAGCCGGGTTTGTGCAACAAGTTGTTCAGATCGGCGACCAACATCTGGCGGATGAGTTCACCCTGGTAGATCAGTCCGTCGTTGGGAGTGATGAAAATCAGCTTGGTGGCTTTCAGCGCGTCCGCCACGGCGACGGCCACACCGTCGGAGTTCACGCGGTAGGTCTTGCCGTCGCCGTCGAAGCCGAGCGGCGGGATGACGGGCACGATGCCTTGAGAGAGCAAGGTTTGCAGAAGTTCCACATCCACGCGCTCGACCTTGCCGGTGACGAGATGGTCCACGCCCTGGAGGATGCCCAGTGGATGCGCGATGATGGCGTTGCTGCTGGCCGCGCGGAGGTCGTTGGCGGAAAGGCCTTCGAGAATCTCATGCGTGAGGCGATTGGCGGCGGTCAAGGCGAGCTTGAGTGTCTCCGCGTCGGTGATGCCGCTGCCGTCGAGGTCAGAGGCTTTGACATGTTGCTCTTCGGCGAGGGCTTTGACTTGCGCGGCCGCACCGTGGGCGAGCACCACGCGGATGTTCAGGGAGCGCAGCACGGCGACATCCAGGAGGATGTTGGCGAAGTTTTCATCGGTGACGATGGCGCCATCCACGCTGATGATGAAGGTCTTTTCGCGGAAGCGCGGAATGTATTGCAGGATGCCCCGCAGGTCGGTTGGTTTCACTTTAATTTCTGATCAGTTCGATTGCCGTTAATAAGT
Organism: Pedosphaera sp.; assembly: GCA_028293465.1. Classification (GTDB taxonomy): domain Bacteria; phylum Verrucomicrobiota; class Verrucomicrobiia; order Limisphaerales; family Pedosphaeraceae; genus JAQGOT01. The sequence goes on from JAQGOT010000157.1 coordinate 1,136, forward strand.
AATCGGTTTGCGCCGGGATTCAACTTTAATTTTACAGAGTCCGGGGATGGATTCGGATTCTTTCACGCGAGTTTTTTGGAGGGCGGGCGGAGCAAGTGTGATCAATGCCGCCTTCAATCCATCCTCGCGACCGAGGGGCTCATGACCAACACTGCGACCCGGCAGTGATCACACAATGTGGCCATTCGCTTATGGCGCGATCAAGAGCTGGTGCGAGGAAGTCCGGCGACGGCGGACAAGATTTCGCACCGAATCACTGTTGCATGACGCGATAGAAGCGGTATGGAAAATTAGCGGCGTTGGAATCGAAGAGGTTGAATAGATTGCTGCCGGCCAGGTTTGTGGCAACCGGCGTCCAGTTCATGAGATTGGTCGATGTCTGGAGGACATAACTACCGCCAACCATTCCGGAGAATCCCAGTTGGAAGACATTGTTGGAGCCGAAGCCGGCCGAGAGGAAACGCGGCGGCTGGAGGACGAACGAGGCCCGGGCAGCGACGCTGCTGTTGAAGCCGGCTGCATACGCGTTGGCATTGAGCGTGAGGCTGTTGGTGACCAGCAGCGGCCCGGTGTAGCGGAAGGAGTTGGTCGTGGGCAGCATGCCGTCCAGCGTATAGTAAACTGCGGCGTTGGTGTCGGGCGCTTGCAGCGTCACGGTGACTGGCGCGCCGAACGTGCCGCCGTCCGGAGAAATGACCGGCGGCGGCAACGCCGGCGTACCGGGCAGGGAATTGATCCAATCGGTGATCACCTGGGCGGCGTTGGTGTCTATGAGATTTCGCGCCAAGGCCGGCATTTTGACCGCTGGATCGTTCGCGTTCATCCGGGATAGGAGAATGGAACGCCAGATGTCCTTGGACTTGATGATGCAGGGGTTGTCAACGCCCAGGGAGAATGCCGCCGGGTAATTGGTGAGGTTCTGATTTGCCAACGGCGTGTCGTAGCGCGCGTCGAAAGTGATGCCAGCGCCGCCGGGTTGGTGGCATTGGGCGCAATTGGCGTCGAGGTAGGAGCGCGAACGCTGTTCCAGCGAAGCCGCCAAATTTGTAAGTGACGCCAGCTGCGGGTAATTGGGAATGTTCGCCTCATTGAAGGCGGGATTGAAAAGTCCGAGACGGTTCAGGGTGCGGAGTTGATTGTCCGTAATCCCGGTGGCGGGATAGGTCAGATTGCCGTTGAGCTGGCGCGCATTGACGCCGAGGACGTAATTGGCCACCGGCGTATGGCAGGTAAGGCAATCCGCCGGGCTGGGATAATACCATTTCTGAGTGCGAACACCGCCGGCGCCGGTGATGAGGATGTCTTCGTTCAAACTGGTGGCCAGCAGGTCCGCATCGCTGTTATCCGGACGCCATTTGGAGGTCACGCCGTAAACCGCGCCGTTGGCGTCGCGCACCAAGAGGCGGGTTTCCAATCGGCGCAGAGGGATGCTTGCGTTGGTTTCATTGACCACGAGATCAAAGTTTTTGACAAAGACGGTGCCGGCCGGGAAGGTCCAGGAATTGGTGGAAGCAAAAGCGACCTGGCCGGCGGAATTAAGCGGACCGCCGTGGTTCGGCAGGGCCAGGAAACGGCTCTTCACCGCGCCATCCGACCACAAGGGTGTATTGGGAGAGTAGGGGATGAGTTCGCCGGCGGGCGTGCGATTGGCGGTGTCGGAAAAAGCGCCGGTGCCCGAAAGCACGGTCGGAAGCGCACCGGGAAAAATGGCGGGGACAAGCGTTGGCATATTCAAGAACGGCGTCACCGCCTGGTTGCTTGTCAGACCGTAAGGCAGCCCGCTGCCGGGATTGACAGTGATTTGGACAGGGGCCGAAGTGCTGCTCAAACCGCTGCCATCCGTGGCGACGGCGGTCAGGGTGTAACCCGGTGCGGACAAGGCCCTGACCACATAATAATAGCTCGTCCCATTGGTCAATCCGGTGTCAACATAGCTCGTGCCCGTGACACTGCCCACGGTTGCATAAGGGCCGCCACTCGTGGTGGAACGCTTTACGTGATAATTCGTGGCTCCCACGCTCGGGTTCCATGAAAGGGCGACCTGCAAATTGCCGGGAGTTGCGGTCAAGCCCGTTGGGACGGCAACCGGGCCGGGAGCACCCAGAGAAACCGGGTTGACGGTGATGGAACCGGAACCGCCGGACGAGAAGGTGGTTGGGAAAGCGGCGCTTAGCTCCGAGTAAGAATGCGTTCCGGCACCCAGCACTGTTCCCTCGATGACAACCGCGGTGAAGGTACAGTTCTGATGGAGATTCATCATGCCACCATTGATCAGGGTGAGGGTGCCGGCGCTGTTGAGGTCGTAATTAACTTCAAACAAGGCGGGGCCGGCGGGGGAGGTGGCGGTCGGCATGGCGGCCAGATAACCGGTGTAAAGCGGATCCACGGTGATGTTGTTGGTGCCGATGGAATCGGTTGCCGCTCCCTGAAGCCAGCCGCATTGCACAATCCACTGGCCGGAAAATGTATTCGAAATACCGGAGAACTTTTGGGGGACAGTCAGGCCTGAGTTCAGGATGACGACGTTGCCCGGGCCGCTCAGCGTTCCGGTAAAATTGAACGAGCGATTGGCAGAAATCCCACCACCGCCACCGTTCGCGCCCTGCGAAATGAAAGATTGTGAGGCCACCGCCACCCGGCCGGTAATGTTGAAGGTGGCGTCGTCGCCGGCGTTCAGCATGCCACCGTTGAGGATGAGACCTGGATTGCCGCCCACGCCGGGAAAATTGAGAATGGCCCCGGATTGCTTGGCGCGGAGTTCGGTGTTCGTGTTCATTGTGAGGGAGTCGCCCGGGAAGGTTTGCAAGCCGACGATGGCGGGATTGCGAATCCGGGTATTGTTAAGGCCATTGCCAATCGTATTCGTGCCGGAAGCGACCAGGGTGTAGGTGTTGCCAGCGATGGGCGCGACGGCGGTTCCCGTCCCGTTGGTTTTCCATATCGCGGCAGTCCAGTTCGTTCCAGCTCCCAGGATATTTGTGGTGGTGAGATTAACGTAAGCAACGGGAGTCGCGACCGCTTGGATCGAATTGGCGGTTTCACCTCCGAAATTCGGGGTGAAGCCGGTCACGGTCAGATCGTAAAGGGGAGCCGTCGGACCGGCAGCCACGGTGCCAAGCAAGCTGTTGTTCGCGTAAAAATCCACCTGCCGGATTGGGTTGTAAGGGGCGTCGGCCTCAGCGCCGATGCTGACGCTGGCGACCGCGTTGTAGGTGGCGCCGTTCGCCGGACTTGCGAAGACAATCGTGGGCGGCGGGTTGGTGTAAGCATAAAGTTGGGTTTGGGGGATGACCGCGAGGGGCGTGGATGGGCTGCTCCAGCCGAGCAATACCTGCGCGCCCGCGTCGTTCTTGTAGTAATAATCCAACTCGATGTTATAGAGCTGCTGGGCTGCCAGCGTGATGGTGTTGCTCTTGGTTGTGGCGGTTTGATCGACCCAATTGTCAATGAGAAGCTGCCCGTTGATGAACAGGCGCACGCCATCATCCGCCGTGGTATGGAAGGTATAGGGTTCGTTGAACTGCGGTTGAACTGTTCCCGTCCAGCGCACGACATAATTGGTTCCTCCTATGGCGGGGTCGGGGCCCTTGGCGCCCCAGTTAAAGTTCACGACTGCGTCGGTGCGCACCAACGTTGGCAAACCGGTGAAGGTAACATTCGTGAACGCCACGCTGGAGGTGTTCGTCCAATATTGGCCCAACAGCCCGGTCCCTGTCCCGATGGCAGAACTGTTGATAAAGGACGCGCTAGCAATCGGGCTGTTAAACGCTCCGGCCTTGACCGCGATGGCGTTCACCGCCGCCGAAGTCACCAGGGTAAAAGGTCCGGTGTACAGCAGCGAATTGGTGGTGGGTGCGCTTCCGTTCAGCGTGTAATAAATCGTGGTTCCGTTGGTGGCGTCCGCCAGGGTCACGGTCGCGGAGTTGGTGAAAATTCCGCCATTGGGCGAGATGCTTGGGGCGGGCAGGAATGTGCCCAGCCCGTAAACGGCCAGCGAATATTCTCCCCGGACATAAACCTTGCCATTGGCCACAACTGGCACGGCGTATTTGACGGCTCCGCTGGGGTTGTCGCGGGAGGGATTTTGGCTGCTGTTGTATAATTCCTGGGCGAGATTGGTGGCGTTGTAGGCGTGCAGAATTGCGGGTCCATTATTGCCGTAGGCGTCCGTCTGGATCACCCAGGCAATGCCATTGTTGGTGCCATTCGCGGAAATGGAGGGAGTCGTATAACCATTGCCGAAGCTGGTGGTGGATTTGGAGGCGGGCGTGCTCGCAATGACGCCGTTGGTGATCCGGAATGCCTTCAATGCATCACCCGAACCCAGGAAAAAAATCAAGTTGTTGAAATAGGCCGGCGAACCATACACACCGCCGATCACGCTTTTCAGTTCCTGCACGATTTGGCTGTCATTGGCGGCATTGAACCCGCCCATATTATCGCGGTCCAGCAGGTAAAGCGTTCCCTCCTTGCCCGATCCAATCATCAGATGAGGGTGCGCGGCGCTGCCCACTGAATCCGGCAGCAATAGGGGACCGCCTGACCCCAGGTCCGCGTCGGTGACGTCCATGGAAGCCTGGTTCCAAGGCGAAAAATAATCAGCCACCGCCAGGCCGTTGGTGGAGGAAAGTTTGACGAAACAGTCGCCATAATCCCCGCCGCCGGTGTTGGCGCTGAAACTGCCGTTGCCGGTTTCAAAATAAAGATTGCCGCCGCCATCGGCGCAGAGGCCGTTGCCACCCATCCAGATGGCGCCTTCGCCGGCGTTGGTGCCAAAAGTGCTGATGGAGGCGTTGGGGGTGGTCGCAAACGCGTAGTTGGTCAATGGTTGGAGATTGGCGGCATTAAAACCAATGACCCAGCCATGATAAGGGTCGGTGTCACCATAACTGCCATAGGCAACAAACAATTTCCCGCCAACCAGCGTCAGGGCGGGGCGGTTCATGTGGCTTTGCGGGGCGAACGCAAGGACACCGTTGGTGGCGTCCACACCTTGTCCCGGGACCGAAGCCTTCACCAAGACCGGACTGTAGGGCTGCTCGGCGCCGTTGGTGATGTTCAAAGCATGAATGGTGTGAAATCCATTCGCCGTGTTGGAGACGGCTCCCGAGAAGACATCCACATAATAGGTGCCGGAAGCGAGGTCGATGACCGGCGTGCCGGTGATGCCGATGAGCGGGTTCAAAACATTGTGGTGATACCGCACGCCGTAGTTCGTGCTGATCAGCGCGATTCCGAGATTCGTGCGCCAGAGCAAACCTCCGTTCGGCCCCAAATTACTGTCCGCGTCAAAAGCGTAGACCGTGTCATTTTCGGTCGCCACGAACACCGCATTGTGGGTTCCCTGTCCGGGAATCGACAGATTCGAGACATACAAAGGCTGGGAATAAACATAGCCATCCAACGGATAGGTGAACAGGCGGGCGAAATTGGTCACATTCACGTTGGCGGGAGTGAGCAGGACTTCATTCGTATTCGCGCCGTCGCGG
>JAQGOT010000170.1 GCA_028293465.1 Pedosphaera sp.
GGAAGGCCGGACGGGGGGCAATCCTTCACCCCTGCTAGCCTCACTCTCTCTAGGGTGTTTTTACCCGTTACACCGTTACAACCCTTGAAAACATTGATCCATGTGACTTTTTAACCGTTACATTGACCGTTACAAACCGTCACACGGATCGTTACAATCGTTACAAACCGCCACCGCTGGTCCGAAGAGCCCCGCACTCAGGACGAACCCCGGCCAATGAACCCAACCTGGTCGCTTGGTTCCTTGGCTGGTGGGTCCAACCTCGCCCTCAGTCAAAATCCGATTCAAGTGCCAACGAACCTTCCCCAACTTGGATTGGGTTGGATTCACCTGGATTCCGACCGGTGGCCGTGCGCAAGCACCCTGGATTCCGCACTCTGGCGGTGCGGGTAAAAACCAAACCCTCGAAACTTCAAACTTCCCCACCGCCCCCTGGAGTGCGCCGGCAGGGCGGCAGCGGCGACGGCGCTATTTCGCGAACCGGACGCCAGTCAGCCACCGCCTCCAAGCCATCCTCCACCCGCCCTCCGCATTGAGATTCTTTGGGACTTGGTCATTGGACCTTGGACATTTCGGTACACACCTCCTGCATTCAAGCTTCGCAATTCCTCATTCCTAAAATGTCAAAGAACCACCACAAGCGTCCCGCGCGCCGCCGCGGCGCGCCGTCCCCCAACCAAAAATCGCAAATTGCAAATCAAAAATCCTGTGCCAGTCTCCCACAAACCCCACCCTTTGTCCCGGACACCCTGCAAGCTTTGCAAAGTCTGCGAGAAATCAGAAAACATTCAAAACGGTCAAAAAGCCGCCCAAAACTCTAACCGCCGCACACAGGCACACCCTCCAAAGACGGGTGAGGCACCGCCGAGCCGTAACTCTTTCGTCGGTGAGAAAGTCAACCTATCAACGTGCTAGGCTGCGCACCGTGACCTCAACCCTCGACTATTCCCCAGCTCCAGCGGAGCGACATGCTTATAGAACCCGCTTCAAAAAAATCCCATAGCTCCGGAGGAGCGACACAATCACCTGCGAGATCATGGTATCAACCGTTTTCCAAAGCCCTGACGCCCACCTCCTGCCGACGATAAAAACTATCGCGTGTAAACTGGGAAGATGATACGAAGAAACGACCATGTTCACCGCACCCGCCCTCTCCCGGTGCAGGCAGCTCCGATTCCTGCATACTGCCCTCAGCCTGGTTCTACTGTGCGCCTGCCCCGACCAAGATGCCGCTGCGCAATCCAATTCCACGGAGGTTGTCGTTGATGTGCGGAACGCCTATCGGATCAACGGCCACGATCAAGTTCAATCCAACGATTTCGGCGTGACCGCATACCAGGGCGCAACCCGCCCCGTCACCCCGACCGGGGCCGCGATCATCAAACAGGCGGGGCTAACGGTCCTTGGCTTTCCCGGCAACATCGCCTGGTGTGCGCCTGCCAAAAAACCAGCCGACGGCGCCGAGGGCATCGCCCGTTGGTATGCCTCGGACGAAGCCAAACAGATGATCCGCGACCGGCCGCTCAACGGCGACCGCTACGAATACGGCCGCATCCTGCCCGCTTGCCGCCAAAATGGCGTCGAACCGATGGTTTACCTGCTCGGCGGCCCGGATTGGATTCTCGGGCCCGAGGGCATCCCGAACGACGACAATTTGTATACCGCATTGATCGTCGGCTACGTCGGTCTCTTGCGGCAGTTCGATCCGCACCTCCGACTCTTCCACCTCGACAACGAGCCGAACGCCCATTGGTGGAAAGCCAATAAATCCGGCCAGGATTACGGACGCCTGTTCAATGTGGTCGCCAAGGCATTGCATGCAAAATATCCGGACCTTCTGCTTGGCGGCCCCGTCCTCCTCTGGCCGCCCGCCTTCCCGCCCAACCAGCCCGGCCAGCCAAATTGGTACACCTGGCCGCAATGGACCATCCCTTTCCTCGACACCGCCCTGGATCAATCCGACTTCTTTGACTTTCATCACTACGATTCGGAAAGCCGCGAGAACCGCCGTGAATACATCGAAAGCGCGCTCGAAGAAGTGAATCTCATCAGCAACGAAATGTCCCGTCGCGGGAAGCTCAAGCCCGTTGCCATCACCGAATGTGGCCTGGCGTTAACCGAGGAGGATTGGCAGGACCCGGCCAAACATTATCGACGACGCACCTATCCATGGGCGCATTTCCTGATCTCGCTGCTCGAACGCCCGGACAAAGTAATGACCGTGCAGATGCACGACCTCAGCGCCGTCGCGGGGCAATGGTACAAGTTCCTGGCGGATGACCCCGATGGTTTCAGCATGTCGGAAACCATCGACCCCAAGAAACTGCAAACCCAGCCGCCCACCTACTGGCTTTATTGGTTGTTCCGCCACACCCGCGGAACCCGGCTCGTGGCCACCGCCGGCAACGCTTTGAACCTGACCCTCTTCGCAACCCGTCAGCACCTCCGCGACGGGGATGAAGCCGCCGTCTTCATGGTCAACGATCGTGATACCCCCAGGCCGAACAACGTAATATTTCTCGGCGCCCCCGCCTCCGCTGTGGTGCGTTGGGAGCGTCTCTATCTCTCTACCTCAACCAATGAAGTCGTCCACGAAAGCGGCACTGGGACCATTCCAGCCATGCCGCCACGAAGCTTGCTCGTCGCCTGGGTCGCGGTCCCGGCTGAAACCCCGCTGCACCCCGTCCAAGAAAGATCGGAACTGCTGGGGGAAACCGTGTTGCAGGAGTTTCCCGAACCCGGCTCGCCCGGCGCAGATCGACCCGACGCCACAGTCACCATCCCGGTGGTCATTCCACCAGCCGCCCTGCTTGGCGCAACCAGCGTTGGCGTCTCGGTCGGCACCCAGGGAAACGCGTCGCAAGACAAGCTCACCATGGTCTTCGACGGCCAATCTTACCCGTTGAAAGGTGGCGTTTACTTCCAAGAAGTGCCATTGCGAAGCCTCCCAACCGCCGGCCAACACGAGGTGCGCTTCAACCTGAACCACCGCGAAGGCAGCCACCGTCTCCGCATCAGTTGCATCACGTTAAAAATCGAGCGCCAACTCAACGACAAATAAACCAACGCAAACATTCTCATGGACGCATCCATGCACTGCCCCGGAGCGCCGACTTCCAAGTCGGCTCAGGCCTCGTGCAGAAATAAGCTGATACGAGAATGCGCTGGCATCCGGGTGCCAGCCAAGGCGCGACGAGGGAGCATATCCAAAGGGATCTGTGACCGAGGAGCAGCGCCGGTTGGCGCCCGGAGGACCAGCAGATCGGGTCAGGTTATTTCTGTACGAGGCCTTAACGCGTGGCGAACCCACCGATGACCTGCGAACTCGAGCCATCCAAGCCGGCAGCAAGCCGGTGCTCCTACAGCGGGGGGGGGCGGTGCCCGCAGATGCGACCCATTGTCGCAACGCCCCACCCCGTGGACATCCCAGCACGCCTCTGTAGGTACGGAGTCCCGTCCCGCACGCGCGGACGGCGGAGCGCGGGTTGCGTCGCAAGTCGGTTCTATTTGAACATCTCCCAATCCTGGAACCAGAGCGCCCCTCTGAAAGACCGACACAGCTGTTTAACCAAAAAATTTCCCAATCCTAACTACGCTGCCATTTGAGTTCCGCAAATCCCGCATTCCCCAATCCAAAATCTACGATCAAAAATCCCCGTGCCCATCCGTGAAATCCGTGAAATCCGTGAAATCAGTGGCTAAAATTCTGCACTCCCCTCCGGCCATCGCGGTTGACGACCATGAGAAACCCGGTGAACTCATATTTCATCCGCAGTTCCCCCAGTGTGTTGGTGAATCGCCCGTCCAAGGGATCCGCCACAACAAACTGCTCACCTTCCCGTCCCAGCAAGGCAATGAAGTGGCCCGCATTTCCCGCACTCCTCAAACGCACACCCGAGATCGCTGGCAATGAACATTGCAAACCTGCGCTGAACAAAAACCGCGTTCTCATCCCGTGGTGCCGCAGTGCGCGCGCTAAATACCAATTCTCCGTGCCTGATGCGGAGGCGAACGATTCTTGGGCTAACCCGGCCTCCGACGCGGGTTGGCCCAACTCGCGCAGTATCGTCACCGCCGAGGCCGGTCCGCAGGTGGATGCTGAAGACTGAAGACAGACTCCGTCCTGCCATTCGTCGCGGAGGCTCACGTTCCGCAATGGTCGAAAGATCGGTTTGAGATACGGAACCGCCAAGCCAACACCGAGCAGGACGGGCACCAGCATGCGGGCGCCCAAGCGGCTCAGTCGAACCTTCGGAATCAATCGCACCTGCGCCCAGCCTGCCGCAAAGCCAGTCAGCGCCGCCAGCAATTCCGACCCTGTCAGCGTGCGCAACTCATAGAACCAGATTGGCTCCCCAAGCAGTTTGGAATAATAACCTGCATAAAGGACACCAGGTATCGCCAGCAGCAACACTGCGCACCAGCCGACACAATTTAAACCAGCCGACACAATTTAAACCAGACGACACAATTTAAACCAGACGACAATGCTTGCCGTGCCCATCGCTTGCCCACCACAAAGGAGGCAAATCCGAGCAGCAGTGTTGGAATCAAAAACCAGTTCATTGGCACACGCAGTATGCGCGCTCCCTATCAAAAGTCTCAACCATCAACTTCTTACCATGCTCCGCCTTAAGTCGACTCCATCGGTGCATGCCGTTAGGCCGATAAGCGTGCCTTGCCCCTCATCCCTGACCACAGTCATTGTTTAACAAAATGCTCGCGGAAATAAGTCCATTCGGCTTCGTCCGTCTCCCAATCGCAATAGATCGCCACCCCCTGATAGTTCGACGGCAAGGCGCTGTGGGTAAGGCCCGAATGAATACCCAGCAAGGCATTGGTAAGGTTCTCCACCTTTGGATCGTGGTAGTTGACGCCAGCGTCCTCATAAGTTGGAACTCCGAGCAAAACGGCTTTGCCCTCGCTCCACGCGAGCACCTCTGTCGTCCAATCTGCCATAAGACGCTGATATGTCTTCGGGTTCCTCTGACCCGCGTCATACATCATTACCGCCATTTGGTCAGCCCGGCGGGCGACTTCCCGAAAATAGCTCTCATCCCAATGCACGTCGGGGTAGGGCTGCCATCGCGTTGGTGGGGGATAGGCAGCAACGGATAAAATTTTTCCCGGTGGCATTGCCGCGCGCAGTTCATCCAGGAGCAGAAGAAAATCCGTGTCACCGCTTGTCAGGGGTTCAACATTCAACTGCACTCCGGCAAATCGGGGATGGTCTCTAAACAATTCGAGCACATGCCCCGCAAAGTTGGTTCGCCATGCAGGCTTGTTCGCGCGGACGCTCGAACCACTGGGACCGCCAATCCATGGCATAACTCGACAGCCTGAAAATTCATCCAAAAACCTCTCCACTTGCTGCGAATCCGTCGCCGGAAGGCTGCCATTCGGCTCCACCGGGCATAAATGCGGGAAAACATCGGTGATGTGGTGTCGTTTCAGCTTCGCAGCGAGTCCGCGAATGCGTGCCGGGTCACGGTAGAGGCTGAACTCGTTGGTCTTCCCATTCTTGATGAACCATTCGTCTGCTCCCAGCCAGCCATGTGCCACCCAGATCCCGTTGCTGCTCCGGTCATGGTGACCGTCTCGAATATCCATTCCCGGTTGCCATAAGCCATAACCAACCGGCAATCCGATCAGCAGGATCGCTCCCACCATGACCGTGCGCCAGGGCGGACGCCAGAGTCGCTTGAGTGAAATCATTCTCGCACCATCTCCCGCCGCGCCTTGATCAAAAACCCGTTCGCCGCTTCGTAATCCGGTCGTTCCGGCAGCTTGGTCACCGCCAATGCCGCCTCGAAATCCCGATGCAATTCCTTCCGCCATTCATCCACTTCGGGCCAGGCGACCTCGCCGCGTTTGATGGCCAGCAAACGCTCCCGCTCCGCCTCAACCCGCACCGGCACGCGCCCCTCGCGCAGTGTTGCCGCACCGGTGATCAGCAACCGCAACAGGTGCATGGCATGTTTCCAACGCACCTCCCCTTGGTTGCGCCGGTCCTGCTCGATTTTCTTGAACTGGCTCAGTGCGTAGCCGTTGAAAGTCTGGAAAACCATCTGCGAGAGGAATCCCTGGCGCAGGCCCAGCAACTCCTCACCAATTGGAGTGACCTTTTCCACGAGCGGCGAGTAAAGGCATTCCAGAATGTTCGGATTGGCCTTAAGCGCCATGATCAGAAACTTCTGCAACTCCCAGTAACAACTCTGCGCCGCGTTATCCTCAAATTGCTCCGGTGCCCCGAACAACGACCATTGCAATTCCGCCGGCGCAAGGTAAATGCCGCGATGATCCGTATCCGACGCCTCCGTCTCCAACCCGTAAGCCCGCGACCCCACCACACACCGGTAGATAATAAATCCTTCGAGCTCAAACCCATCACTCGCCTTCCCGAGTCGATCCTTGAAATGCTTGAGCACCTCCAGTTGTTGACGAGCCAGTGAAGCTTCAAACCCATCCGGAAAGCGCACCAAAAAATGCTGTTCCGACCCCGTTGGCGTCCGCGTCACCACCCCCACCGCGCCACGCGGATGCACCAGCGAGTTGTTCGTCCCCCGCACCTCCACCAGGGCCAGCACCTGTGTCCCCGCAAAAACATTATTCGGCTGGTGTGACATCAAACCGGTGCTTGTGACTCTCTCCGTTTCATCGCCCCCAGTTTGGTCTCACTCCTTTCCAACCCGCAAGCACTATCACAAGCCTCACCACCCGAAGCCCTTCATCGCGGCAGTCGATGAAACTGAAACCGCGCCGGTTGGCGAGCCTCGGCATCCAGTTCCACCGTGTAATACCCGCCGTCCTTCAACAGCTCAATCCCCGCCAACGCCGGACAAAGCCGCACGCTGAACGGCTTCCAATACCTTCCGTTCGATAGCGCGGTGCTCATGCGCTTCGCGGTATGCCCCAGGAAAGCGATTCGCGGCATGCCCGCCAACAACCGGCTCTTCCAGAATACGAGATTCGAATGCAGATGCCCGATGATGGTTTGCTCGATTTGCGGCAGCTTGCCGCGCACCGTTTCATCCTGCCACAGGAAGGGCAGGGCGGTCGGGTCATGACAGAAAAAGAGCACCCGCTGGTCTGGTTGTAGCTTCGCAAACGCCCGCCGGATGTCTGCCAAATGTTGCTCGCGCAACCGATGCCATTCCGGCAACTCTGCGGCCAGCGTATCCGCTTCAAACACCGGCAATGCCACCAGCGACGACGTCACTCCCATCAACACATACCGGCCCAGTTCCACCCGCCAAAACGGCTGCAACCCCAAATCCAGTTGCGCGCGCTGAAAACTGGCCAACCGCATCCCGCCGCGCATGCCGAAAAAACTGATCTTCCCCAGTTCATGATCGCCGAACGCCGCCTGGAAGTTCGGCGCAAATCGCCCGCGCAGCTTCCCCAGACACTCGCGCGCGCTCTGGCACGCCGCGTCATCGCTCACCCCCACAAAAGCCGAGTTGCACGAGTAATCCCCGTTGGCGATGACATAATCCGGCGCGCCCACCCGGCTCAGAAAATTATCCAGCAAATGGTTCTGCTTGAGGGGGTGGTCCATCCAGACGAAACGACGGTAATTACGAATGCCCAGGCGGAGCAGGGGATTGCCGAGCTCGCGGTATTCATAATCATTGCCGCGCGCCTGTTCCGCCGCGCTGGCATAATGAACATCACTTAGAATGGCGATTTGATAACCCCGGGCCATGCCCCATCATCCGCCAAAACCGCCGCCACGCAACTCACTTTTTCCTCTAACATGCTGGCTGAGGCTGACCGTCAGGTCAAACCGCATAAGCGGCGTGATCAGATAAATGCCCGGAAAGAATTCCAGCACCGCGTCGCAGAGGTCGCGCGCGATCGCCAGTCCCTCGGCATTCGCCTCGGCACCTTCCTTGCCGCGCAGACGCTCCCGCATGCTCTCCGGAATCACAATGCCCGGCACTTCATTGTGCAAAAACTCCGCATTGCGCGAGTTCAGCAACGGCATCACCCCGACCAGCACCGGCACACCCAATTCACGGGTCTTCTCATAAGTAATCTTCGCCAGCGCGGAATCGAAGATCGGTTGGGTCATCACGAATTGCGCGCCGGCCTCCAGCTTGTCTTCGAGTTTGCGCACCTGCATGTCGAGATTGCGCGCGTTGGGATTGAAAGCGCAGCCAATGACAAACTGCGTCCTCGCTTTCAGATCGCGGCCATTGGCGGCGAACCCGTCGTTGAGCCGCTTTATCGTGCGGATCAGCCCGATGGAATTCACATCATACACGCTCGTGGCGTCCTGATGATCGCCCACCTTCGCCGGGTCACCGGTCAACGCCAGGACGTGATCAATGCCCAAGGCATGCAAACCCATCAACTCCGATTGCAACCCGATCAGGTTCTTGTCGCGGCACGCGAGATGAATCATCGGCTCCGCCCCCGTCTTCTCCTTCACCAGGAAACCCGCCGCCATGTTGGAAACGCGCAAGATGGCCAGCGAATTGTCCGCGAGGGTGACGAAATCCGTCCCCGCCTCCTTCAACGCCCGCGCGCCTTCCAGCAATTTGTCGAGACTCAAACCCTTGGGCGGGTCCAGTTCCGTGACGATCAAGGTCTTCTCCCGGATAATTTCCAGCAAGCTCTTGGCGCGGACCTTCGCCGCCTGCGGAGCGACGACGGGTCTTTCCACCACCATCCGCACCGCCACCTTGCTGCGGATCGGCTTGGGGCTTGGCAGCACCTTGGCCATCGCCGCGATCGTCTCCGGCGTCGTGCCGCAACAACCCCCGACCAACCTCGCCCCTTGCGCCACCAGCTTGGGAAGGAATTCCGCGAAGTAAGCCGGCGTCGGATGATAGATGTAGCGCCCCTCGTAAAAATAAGGTCGCCCGGCATTCGGAAAAACACTGATCAAGTCTCCCGGCTGCACCGTCAATTCCTCCAGCAACGTTTCCGCCATCGTCGGCCCGAAATGGCAGTTGATCCCCGTCACCTCCGCTCCCGCTTCCCTCAACTGGGCGAAAGCCTCGTTGATCCGGAACCCATCGGCGGTATGCCCATCGTCGCTGAAACTCAACGACGCGATCACCGGAATCGTGCCCAGCCCCTTGGCAATTCGCACGGCGAAAACGAGCTCACTCACCCGGTTGAACGTCTCCAACATCAAAACATCCACCCCCCCGGCCAGCAACGCCTCGAATTGCTCTCGATAAAGCCGCCCGCGCAACTCGTCGCCCGGCAGCGCGGAAGGATCCGTCCCCAGCGGTCCCGCCGATCCCGCCACAAACACCCCTCGCGGATGCGCCAATGCGACCGCCAATTCCGCCCCCCGACGGTTGATGGCCGCGATCTGGTCAGCCAATCCGAACTTTTCCAGCTTGAGCCGATTCGCCCCGAAAGTGTTCGTCTCGATCAGCCGCGCCCCCGCTTCAAGAT
>JAQGOT010000194.1 GCA_028293465.1 Pedosphaera sp.
AGTTTGGTCCGCGAACCCAGCTCCAACTTCACCATCTCCCAAGGACAAAACCTTGGCGCGTTCATCGGCGGCGGGGTTGATCCCAACACCGGCACCTTCCAGGACAATTGGCCCAACAACGTGGAGAATGCCACGGCCGACATTTTTAACGGTGCGATCCGATCCGATCTGTATGAAGTGCGGCCCACGGGCTTTACCGATCCCCACACGGGCCAGACGAGCGGTTCGGCTTACTATGTAGGATATTTCCAGTTTAATCCCGGAGGCAGCCTGACTTTCACCCGGGCTTCGGTCAACACTCAGCCGCCCGCGCCCGTTTTGAGCATCACCCGGAATGGCAACGCCAACACCATTTCCTTCGTCAGCACCAACAATGTCACCTACAAGCTCCATTACACCAATTCCGCCGGGCTTTCCACCGCCACCACCAACTGGCCATCGCTCCCCGCCACCATCACCGGCGACAACACCACTAAGTCGTTCCTCGATACCACCACCGACGCCGACCGCTTTTATCGGGTGAAGGCGCAGTAGGACGAATCGACCCGGAAGAAACAACTTGTTCGCTGCAAAGCCGGCTGGTGCGAGAGTGCGCCAGCCGGCTTTTTACGTTTTTGGCGGAGCGCCTCGAGAAAACAGGCGTTGCACCCCTATACGTATGGATATACCTCATTACGGTGTGCGACGAAGCCGGCGCGGAAGGTTTCCCGATTTTCTCCGGAGTTGTCACCCGCCTACATTTGAGTTTCCCGGACCCTTCCTCCTTCCAGGGAACGCGCGAGGAGAAACTTGGTCATTTGTCACTGGACCTTCCGGCCCCTCTCTCTCCAGGGGGTATTTAACCGTTACATCGTTACAACCCTTGCAAACATTGATCCAAAGTAAATTTTAACCGTTACATTACCCGTTACATTACCCGTTACAAACCGTTACACGGATCGTTACAATCGTTACAATCGTTACAAACGCCCGCCGAGCCCCCATCCCAGTTTGATAATCTTCAAACCTGAAACTCTGAAAACCCTGCCTTGGATTAAGTTGGATTAGTCTGGATTCGCATTGATTCACGGCGACATCCCCGACCAACCCCCTTGCCTCCCCAATGCGGCTTGATGGCCGGGTGCTAACACCTTCGACATTCTTTCGTCATTTGGTGGCCGTGCGCTAGCACCTTCGTCATTCGACATTTGGATCAGGCCCTCAACTCTCAACCCTCAACCCCCCCTCAGGGGGTGTACAAGTGCTACGATGTTGAACCCCAACAACCTGCAAGCAGTCCCAAGTGCTACACAAGTGCTACAAAGTGTTACCTGCCGCCTCCCAAGTGCTACAAGTGCCCTCCGCCCACCCGTTTCCCGGGTCCCAACGACCAAACCTCGCCAAAATGGTATCGCCACGAAGAACCGCGGGGCAGGCGCTGAAAAGAAATAAACATAGTGGAGTCAAGCCGCCTATGATTTCGACGGCAGGATGACGGTGACACGTCCGGTGCGCTTGACCAGCACCGGGCCTTTGACTTTTTTCTTATTGGCGTCGTCGTCCTGGGTATTGGTGGCGGCGACCTGCTCATGGGCCTCGCTGGTGGATTGCTGTGCGGCGGACTGGCTGCTGGAAGTGGCAGCGGCCGCGGTGCCGAGGGTGGATTGCGAAGCTCCGCCATTGATGGAAACATTCTGGCCGAGGACGTCCGCCGTTACTCCTTGACCGCCGGAGGCACTGACGCCGCCGATGCCCACCACCGCGCCCGAAATGCTGCCGCCGGCGGAAAGATTGGCGGTGCCGCCGGAAATGAGGGTCACTGAAATCCCCTGGGCCGCGTTGATGCTGGAGTTCTGCCGGGAGACGATCAGACCTTCGACGTTCCCCTGCGCCGTGATATTGACCGTGCCGCCGATGACCCCGCCGGCACCAAGCAAAATGTTGCCCGGGATGGCGGGCGAGCCACCGGAAGCCGGGGTACCCGCGGTCAGGGTGATCGTCGGTCCGCCGTCGATGCTGCCATTCAAGGCGTACTGTGAAATTCCGCCCAAAGTGGAAACAATGTCACCTTGGGGAGTGCTAACCGTTATGTTGCCCGGCAGCCCGTTGCCGCCGGGCGCTTGAAACGCCGCGGTTGGGGAGAGGGCCAGGATGCCACTGCCGTAAGGTTTTGGATTTGCGATGGACCGGGTGGTCAGGAGACCCGTGATCAGATCCTGCAGGACCACCGGCACGAACAAGGTTTCATTGGCACCGTTCCCGGCGTTCACATCGCCGGTGAGCGAGGTCACAAAAACATTGCCGCCGTTAAAAGCCCCGATGCGCGCCGTCTGGATGTTGATGTCCTTGGCGGCAACCACGCGCACATCGCTGTGCCCGGAGGTGTAGATCCCGTAGGCGACATTTCCCCCAGCGGGCGGATGCAACGGAAGACTCGCCAGACCCAGGTCGATCTTGCCGCCGGTGGTGGTCACATTCACATCCCCGCCGTCAAACGAAGCGATGGTGGAGGTCAACATGCCGATGTCACCATCCACCAGCAGATTGATCGTCGCGCCGGAGCCGATGGAGCCGGGGATCGATCCATAATTGATCCCACCCGCGCTGCTGGAGCCATCGCCCCGGCCCCAGGAGAGAATCCCTTGGCTGGCGCCAAGATTCAAGGATGCGGCAGTGATGTTGAATTCACCGGGGCCGCCGATTTGAAAGCCGGGGGAGAGCGAAACGGCGTTCTTCACCGACTTTAAGCTGTCGTTGTATAAGGTCTCGATGACCGAGGCAGGGACGAAGCTGACGGTGGTGGTCGCAAAATAGAATTTGGTTGGATCCTGTCCGAGGCCGGTTTGACCCGCCTGAAGCACCGGGTTTCCGAGCTGATCCAGTTTGATGATCTGGAGCTTCCCGTTCAATGCGCTTAGTGTGCTGTAACCTTCCAAGGCGCTGCGGATCGCCTGGGACATCTGATATTGAAACCCCAGTTGCAGCGTGGCCAGATTATAGACGAACCCTTGCGGGGCGTTCGGATCGAGCGTGCCGTGGAAGGCCAGCAAGGCGTTGGCCAGAGAGTGCAGGGTGGCGGGAGTGGCGTTGGCGGGGACTGCGAATGAAGCGGTCTTATCATTATCCACCAGCAATGAGAAGATGGAGGTCCAGTCCGAGGGATGCAAAGGATCGGCTCCCACGATGGCCTGATCCAGCTTCGGGCCGAAAGTGTAGATGGGTGAATAATTGATTTTACCGCTCACATTGACCGAAGTGACATCATCGGCATGCAGGTTTTCCCCGACGAAGCCCGAGTTGATCATGTCGCCGCCCACGGTCATGTGAGTGGCTTTCGTGGTATAGAGATTGACGTTTTCAACGCTGCCGGAGATGGAAATTTCCACCGCGTTGAAGTTGTCCTTTTCGGGAGGTGTGGCGGCGTGGTCGGTCAGGCCGAAACTGTCAGGCCCCAACCACTGTTTGCTGCCGCTGTCGGACATCTGGAGTTTGAAAACATTGACGTCCTGAGGATTGGTTGGATCCTGAAGACTATGGAAACCGCCGCCGTTGTGGGTGGTCAGGTGCAACTCGCCAAACGGCGAAGGAAACAGGATCACATCATGGTCGAGCACGAAACCACCTGAACCGGTGATGACCTCCAGCGAGGGGGGCAGCAGCATGGGGATGGTGTACCCGCTGGGAGGGGTCAGCGGCGCGCCGATGCCGGTGATCTCGACGGAGTTGGCCGCATTCAGGAGAACCGAGGCATGCGGATCGTAATCAAAAGAATGGAAACCGGCGTAAAGCACGGCGTTTCCTTGCGCGTCGGATAGGTTGCTGTCGTGGATGTCATTAAAAACGCCGTTGGGGTTGAGCACGTCCTGCAAGTAGATGTTCCCATGGGGCGCAAAAACGCTCCAACTGCCTTTGATCAGGCTCAGGGCAAAGCCGCCGCTGACGAGCCGCCCGCCGATATCGCCGTCGGCGGTG
>JAQGOT010000197.1 GCA_028293465.1 Pedosphaera sp.
GCTGAGGCCCGCAGATCGCTCGCCATCACCGGCGCGCCGCTCAACGGCTTGCCGCCTTTGACAATGGCGCTTGGGCCTTCAATCTCGATGTCCGCCCCGAGCCGCGCCAGCTCGCTCACGTGCATGAAGCGCGATTCAAAAATTCGTTCCGTGATGATGCTGATGCCGGGCGTCAGGGCCATCAGGACCATCATCTGTGCCTGCACGTCGGTGGGAAAGCCCGAATAAGGAAGCGTGGTGATGTCCACCGGCTTCAGGCGGCCGTTGCGCCGGACGGTGAGCGAGGTGCCGCGTCGCTCGATCTTCACGCCGGCATCGCGCAATTTATCCAGAATGGCGTGCATGTGGTCGGGCCGGGTGCCCAGCAGCGTCACTTCGCCGTCGGTGGCCGCCGCCGCGATCGCGAAGGTCGCCGCTTCGATGCGGTCGGGAATTACATCGTGTTCCGCGCCGTGCAACGTCTTCACGCCGGTGACGGTGATGGTGGGGCTGCCGACGCCGGTGATTTTGGCGCCCATGGCGATGAGAAAATTGGCGAGGTCCACCACTTCAGGTTCACAGGCGGCGCTCTCGATGATCGTCACGCCGTCAGCCAGCGTGGCGGCCATCATGACGTTCGCAGTGCCCAGCACGGTGGAACCGGCCCGGCCGCCCAGGAACAATTCCCCGCCCTGCAAGCGCCGTGCGACCGCATGGACGTAGCCAGCTTCCACGGTGATCTTGGCGCCCAACGCCTCGAAGCCTTTTAAATGGAGGTTAATGGGACGCGCGCCGATGATGCAACCGCCGGGCAAGGAAACGGTGGCTTTCCTGAGACGCCCCAACAGCGGCCCCATGATACAGATGGAACCGCGCATCTTGCGGATCAGATCGTAATCCCCCACCCCTTTGAGTTTCGCCGCGCGCACCCGGAGCGTGTCGCCTTCCAGGGAAACCTCCGCGCCCAAGGATTTGAGAATCTGCACCATGAATTTGACGTCGCTCAGGTCGGGAACGCGGCGGATGATGCACGGCTCGGCGGTGAGCAAGGTGGCCGCCATGATGGGGAGGACAGCGTTTTTGGCGCCGCTGATGGTTACCTCGCCATGCAAGGGCACCCCGCCTTTAATTGATAAACTATCCATGAAATTACAGTTAGGTTGCTTAACGAATCTTGAGCCGGATTAATCAGCCCGGCGCGCAATCAAGACTCTCAGGCGTCCACTGTAATCAGGTTTAATCTGTTCGACAATCCACTTTTGCGATTCAAATATCCCGCGGATGGCCTCCGCCTGACCTTCGCCGAATTCCAGCATGATACGTCCGCCCGGCCGGAGGAATGCCCCGGCTTCCTGCGCCAGACGATGATAAAAATCCAGCCCGTCCGCGCCGCCATTCAGCGCCAACCGGGGGTCATGATCCCGCACTTCGGGGTCGAGGGTTTCGATTTCGGCGGAGGGGATGTAGGGTGGATTGCCCGCAATAAGGTCAAAACGCGCCTCGGGCGGGAGGGCGGCAAAACCGTCGCCGAGGTGGAATTGGATGCGGTTCTGAACTTCGTGGCGCGTGGCGTTATCCCGGGCAACAGCCAGCGCCTCGGGGGAGATGTCCACGGCTTGGATTTGCGCGGCGGGCGATTTGACGGCCAAAGAGATGGCCAGGCAACCGCTGCCCGTGCCGAAATCCATCGCGGTCGGCGGGGTGGAGGTGGCGGCGTTGAGGAAATTCCAGCCGAGTTCGGCCAGTTCCTCGGTTTCCGGACGCGGCACCAGGACGTGCGCGTTCACCTTCATTTCCAGCCCGACGAAGGAGGTGGAGCCGACGATGTGTTGCAACGGTTCACGTTGGCCGCGGCGTTTGATCAGTTCCCGGACCTGATCCAACTCGGCGGGCGTCAGTTCGCGCGCGAAGTTGAGGTACAAACCCATGCGCGGAAGCTGGAGCACGTGCGCCAGCAACAACTCCACTTGCAGCCGCGGCGAATCGACGCCCTTCTTGCCCAGGAACTCCGAGCTTTTCTGTATCACCTCAAGCACAGTCACCCTGTTAAGGTAGGTTTAAAGGCCTAAGTTCAAAGCTCAAAGTTCCGAAGATGTAGAAAAGCGGGATTGGCAAACATAGGCTGGCCCCAACCAGATTGAAGGGGGGTTCCTGGCAGAATCAACAGGATGTACGGGATGAAGACCGGAAATTCTCACGCAAAGGCGCAGAGATTGTTTAGCCGGCCGAGCGGCCCCGCAAACCGCAGTGTTGGGATGTAACGGCCTGAGTTGGGTCCGATTATGAATTGAGTTCCCTTGTAAAGAAGCCAGCCCATAGCCTCCGGGTTCGAAACGGATGCAACTCCAAACCAAAACAGGATTTATTGCTTTTCGGCCACGCTCGCGATATTCCTTTATTTACTATGATGGACTGGCCGGAATTATCAGATTACTTGCAATCGCAACTCTCTCCGGATTTTGGTGGCCTGAACGAGTTTGAACCGGTTGAGGGAGACTTGGCGACTAGACTTGACGAGGCTGCGAATGTGTTCGCAGAAACTCGCCGGTGGCCGCCGCTAAGCGAGGAAGAACGTCATTTGATAGACGTGCGGTTGGTTAGGGCCATTCACATTTGCGACTTGTTTCGAAGCCCGCAAGGTCGGAAGGCTTTCCCCCGCCCAGACGTAACGAACAACCGACTGATCCAGTGGATATTAACGGACGGACAGAAGGAGTTTACCTTCAGATTTTCGGATTGAAACCCTCCTCCGTTTTAGGAACCATGTAGCTAACATGCGTGGCATACTCAGAAAGCTCTTTCGACATCCCCCCTGGTGGCTACGCCCCTTATGGCGGCGTTGGTTACTGAGGTCCACGGGGCGCTTGCTGCGCAAGGAGGGCGTGCACCGGCTGGTATGTTATGACATCGGAGCGAGATGGGGCCTTTGGTCACGTTTCCATCTCTTACCCTTACCGATTTACAAGGTTGGATTTGAAGCGGATCCGCTCGAAGCGGAGCGCCTCGTAAAGACCGGAGTTTTCGATAGCGTCGTCCCCTATGCACTCTCAGCAGAGGGAGGAAAGCGAACGCTGTATCTTGCGCGGGACCAAGGCTCATCCTCGGTTTTTGGCCCGGATTTACAACTCATCGCCCAGCACTGCGAGCCAGATAATTGGACGGTGGTGGGTGAAATTCCACTTGAGACGATCACTCTTGGGAAGGCAACCGAGGCTTTCAAAATTCCACCGCCTGATTACCTGAAGCTCGATGTCGAGGGCGCGGAGCTTGAAATTCTGACGGGCGGAAAGAGCCTGCTTGGAAACTGTTCGGGAATCTTTTTCGAAGCGCGTTTAGCCCCTTTTTACCCAGGGGAAGGTCTATTCGGGGATGTGTGCACGCTACTTCTGCAGCACGGATTTTCGGTGACGAGTTTTGAGCCCGTGGGGAGTTATGAAGGCGCAATCATGCTAGTGGATGCTAGCGCCTGTCGGAATTTACGTCTCGAGAGCAGCAGGCAAAAGCTTTTGAAGTCAGCGGCTTTTGCGTTGTTAGTGGACAATTTCGAGTTCGCGCTTTCCAGTCTGCTTAAGGTTGCATCGAAAAAGGAGATTTTGATTGGTTAAGTCCCCCGCAATTAAATTCGGTGAAATGGGCAGAGGTTAAAGCACTTTCCTTCGGAAAAGCGCACGTAATTTCATCCACTCTTCGTGAATCAGCGCCGGGGTTATACCCAGCAGCCAGGCAAAGGCCCCCAGCGTGGCCGTATAACCAACCACCAAAATGAAAATGTTGCCTGGAGAATTGAACGGCAAGAGTTTTCTCCCTGCCCCAGCCAAGCAGACCGCTAGCGCTGGAGCAAACCACGTCCTCAGCACCCAAGGCACCCAGGGCAGCTTCAAGTGCCTGCAAACGTAAAACCCCAATCCGAGGCTCAACAGAGACTGCGCGATCACGGTGGCAAACCCGATGCCAACAATGGACCCCAGCCGTGCGGAAAGGACGGACAAACCGAGATTTAGGAGGCCCGTCGCCGCGACCAAGGAGCCGGCCACACGCATGCCATTACCCCCACAACGTGTGGAAACCTCAATACCAGCTTCGCCACTCGTCGTGACGGCCAGGTTCAGGGCAAAGGCCGCTTGCCAGAGCAAAGGTGCTTGCATGTCGCTCCCCAGCCATTGGGCCATGAAGAAGTCATTTATCGCCAGGTAAACAAATGCAGCGGCGCAGCCAAGAAGTGCCTGAAATTGAGTGAGCCGTCGCACACTATCATGCACGCGCTTCCGGGCTTCCGCACCAGGAGTTGCCAGCCATTGGGTGATCTTCGGTAAGGCCACGTAACTAGCATTGAGGATCACAAAGACGGCCAGTTCGCATACCTTATAATTGTACTGATAGCGCGGAACCTGCTCCGGCCCAAACCATGCTTGGATCACCAGCCGGTCGGTAGCGATATAAATGAGGTTGCCTAAGCTGCACAAATATACCCAGAAACTCTTTTCAAAAAGTGACACGATCAGTCCAAAATCGAATCTTAGCGGCAACAATGCGGCGAGATTGGGAAAGGAGATGCGGAGGTAAGTCCAGGCGAGCAATAGGCTGACGAGGGCTGAAAGCACGTACGGAAAATATTGCAGCCAGAGCGGGCTGTTGTGCCTGGCAAGCCACCAATGCGCCAGCAAACAACATTGCAGGATAAAAAACGAGGGAATGACAGGCCAAGTAAGCGTGCTACAGGCATAGTTCAGGTTGTTTACATAGCTGGAAAGCATCAGCATGGCTACGGACAGCGCGCCAACGGCGAAGAGCAAGGGGAGCGGTTCTGCGCCCGGTACACTCTGAAATCCCAGCCAGCGCGGCAGCCAGGGAGAGAGGAGCAGGAACCCGCCACCGACTCCCAGTGATAACAGCAAAAAGACCGTACGCGTCGCGGACAGAAAACTACGCAACTCCTCCTGTTTGCCCTGCCCCAGGTACTGCCCAGTTTGAATTGCGACCGCTCCACCCATGCCCAGGTCCCCCAAGCCCCCCAACTGCGCGACTGATTGGTAGGAGAGGAATAAGCCATTGAGCGGCTTGCCCATTGCAGCCAGCAGAAGCCGAGTCCAAAGCAGGGACATAAGGCTTATTAGAATGCGTGACAGGGTACTAAGGGCAAATGCGAGGCGTGGGGAACTGCGCACACCGCGCAGCCATCGGCTTATTCCATTGCCGCGAACGAGTGTGGGGGTTTCAAGGAGCGCAGACATGGGCTAGGAAACAGACTAATATCAGTTCATTTCCGACATCAAACCAAGTCATATTATTGTTTTCCTTTGCGCCGGTGCCACAGGCCATCGATGAAAATGATGACCAGCACAACCACCGCGACGGCCGCAAAACCACGGCGATCATGGTGACCGGGTTCTCGTGCGTGTATCCCAGAAACATCGACACTCGTTGCTTGATACTCATCAAGCCCTAGGCTTAACCGGTCTGCTCGACAATCGCAAACCGATTTTCACGGCCTACAAGTAACTAAGCAACTGGCCACTGTTGAACAGGTTAAAAGCGGGAATGATGGGCGGCGTATACTCCGTGCGCATCTGGACATGAAATGAGATTGCCATTCGTCTGAAACGGCGTAATTCTTCAGATTGATGAGCATTAACCAACGAATGGGCGTTTTTTTGCAATACGACAACCCAAATGGAAGCGGTGTGATATGGCTGCGTATGGGGCGCAAATGAGATTTGAAGGTGTAGAATCGGCCAAGGATGAAAGCAAATACAGCGCCTTGCCCCCGGTGTGGGGGGCCAATCTTGATTGGTGAACGGCAGGTTTGCCGGAAATGCAAACCGGAGGTTGTCCCGAATCTGACAATTAGAGCGCAAATTTTCATAGCTGCTTTGATCGTCGCTGGTTTCGCGGGGATTATTGCGTTTGCAGTTTGGTTTACCGCCCACTCCCGTTAATGCAAAACGCACGTAGAATTTGACCGCACAAAGAATTTACCATCTGTCCCCGTGGCAATTGAGCGGCTGGGCAAGGCAGTAGTCGGCAAGTCATTGGTGGAAAACCAGATGGTGACGATGTGGAAACGTATTATCGCCGTGCCCCGCCCTGCACATAATTGATTGGGCACGGCTCATTACGCTGCACGGGGATCGCCCCCCACTGCAGGGAAGGTGAGTCTGTGAGCGGGCGGGGACGAAGGAAGGATATGAATGCGGAGTGCGGAATTCGGGAGAGGGAAATGTCAGGGCTCGACGGAGTCGGTGAACGGTTGATGGCTGATCCCGCTTCGCTCGGCGCTGCGCGGGACTTCGGTTGTTGAGGGTTGAGGGAGGGGATGACCGGTTCCGCTTGCGGCGGCTCGATGCTCCTGGGTTTTCCAGGAAAAGTTAGAGTCTCCTGACGTCGTCTCCTACGAGGTTGGAGGTGAATCGCACAAGGGGTTTCGACACGCCGTATGGCCGGTTCTTCGAGGTTTTGGGCCTCTTTTTGCGGTTTTTTGGTCGTTTTTGTTTCCTCGCAGACCTTGCAAAGCTTGCAAAGTGGCGTAGAAATGCGCGCCCGTTTTGTGCGACAACGGGCGCATGAAAGATGAAACTA
>JAQGOT010000224.1 GCA_028293465.1 Pedosphaera sp.
GGTCACGCCGACAGCACGAAGTTCTTCTCGACGTATCGTTGCAAATACGATCACGGCATTTTCCAGATGAGCCGGCCGGCCGAGGGGGCGGAGGCAGCGCGGCAAGCGGGCCCGTTGGCGGGGGCGAGGCAATTGCTGGTGGTGGTCACGGACGACTGGGACGCGGTTCCGGGCGGGTTGCGGCGTTTTGAGCGGGCGGATGAGCATGCGCCCTGGCGGGAAATGGGGAGCAGGATTGCGGTGGTGGTGGGGCGCAATGGCCTGGGCTGGGGCAGGGGGCTGAACGCGCCGGCGAATTTACCGGGACCGGTGAAGCGGGAGGGTGATGGCAAGAGTCCGGCGGGGATTTTTCGGTTGAGCTCGGCGTTTGGATTGGGGGCGGCGGAAACCATCCAGGGGCTCAAGCTGCCGTACCAACCGCTGACCTCGGTGATCGAGTGCGTGGATGATGTGAAGTCGGTGCACTACAACTCCATCGTGGACCGGAGCGGGATCAGCCAGCCGGATTGGAACAGCTCGGAGAAGATGCGCGAGGTGGGGGAGCAGTATCGCTTGGGGGTGGTGGTGGATCATAACTTTGATCCGCACGTGGCGGCGGGTGGTTCGTGCATTTTCATTCACATCTGGAAGGGGCCGAAGACCGGCACGAGCGGATGCACGGCCATGGCGCCCGGCCAGATGGAAGGCTTGTTGCCGTGGCTTGATCCGGCGGCGCAGCCGATGTTGGTGCAGTTGCCGGCGCGAGAATACAAACGTTTGCAGAAGGATTGGCAGTTACCGAACCCATGAAAAGCCATTTAACCAGGTCTGTCTTCGTTACCGCGATGATCGGCGGCTTGTGCCTTCGCGCTTTTGCGCTCGAAGAGGTGAAGGCGCCGGAGACAGTCGAGGCGTTGCAAAAGTGCATCACGCAGATTGTTTCGCAGCCGCGTTACCATGCCGCCTTGTGGGGGGTGAAAATTGTCTCGCTGGATACGAAGAAGACGCTGTTCGAGCACAATGCTGAAAAGTTGTTCAGTCCGGCTTCCAATTCCAAGTTATATACCATGGCGCTGGCGCTGGATCGGTTGGGGCCGGATTACCGCATTCAGACCTCGCTCTACGCCCAGGCGAAGCCGAATCGTTGGGGGACGTTGAAGGGCGACTTGATGGTTTTTGGCCGTGGCGATCCGACGATTAATTTGAAGTTGCACGGCAGTAATATTTATTCAGCGCTGGAACCGCTCGTGGCGGTGCTCACCAATGCGGGCGTCAAGCGGATCAGCGGCGATCTGATCGGCGATGAAAGCTATTTTCACGGACCACCCTACGGCTCGGGTTGGGACTGGGACGATTTCCAATATTATTATGGCGCGGAGATTTCCTCGCTGACGATCAATGACAACACCCTGCAAATGGTGGTCAAACCGGGTGAGCGTATCGGCGCGCCGTGCCGGCTCTCGTTTGTGCCCGCGACGGGTTATCTGACGGTGAGCAATCGCACCCAGACTGCGGCGAAAGGCGTCAAGCGCAGCATCAGCTTGTATCGGCCGGTGGCGGAGAATGTGATCTACGTGACCGGCCAGGTGGCGATGGATGATGCCGGTTCCATCGAGGATGTGACGATGCATAACCCGGCGGGATTGTTTGTGAGCTTTTTCAAAGAGGCGCTGGCCCGTCGTGGTATCACGGTGGCGGGGCGGGTGCGAACGGTGAATTGGGTGGACCGGCAGGCGCAGCCGTTGGACCTGAAGCAATGGACCGAACTGGGGGTGATGGAGTCGCTGCCGATGCGGGACATCCTGCGCGAGGTGCAAAAGCCGTCGCAGAATCTTTACACGGACCTGATGCTGGCGCACGTTGGGATGCAGCGGCAGGGGAACGGGCCGATGGGGCCGGACGACACCACGGAGGGGGCGGGCGTGAAGGCATTGCGTGCTTTCCTGACGGAAGCGGGGATTCCTCCGGGCGAGACGATGTTCAATGAAGGTTCGGGGTTGTCGCGCAACAATCTGACAACTCCCAACGCGACTGTGACGCTGCTGCAATACATGAAGCAGCACAAGTGTTCCGACATCTACATCAACGCGCTGCCGATCGCCGGGGTGGATGGCACGTTGCGCAAACGGATGAAGGGAACGGTGGCGGCGGGAAACGTGCGCGCCAAGACGGGAACGCTGGGTTGGGCGAACTCCCTGTCCGGCTATGTGACCACTGCGGCAGGCGAGCATCTGGTGTTCTCGATGATGTTGAACCGGTTTCATAACACCGAAACAGACCGTTCCAAAACGGCCGATCTCGATGCCATCGCGGTGATGTTGGCGGGTTTCAAGGGCCGGACGGGGGAATGAGCGGGGCACAGCGCACCGGGGTGGAAGGCCCGGGATTTTTAGGGGAATTTGTCTTTTGCATATTCGGAGCGTTCAGATAGAATTGGGCCATGCCGGAAATCGTTAATTTTTTGAATCACGGAGCGGCGGCGGTCACCCCGGCCGTGGTGGATAAAGTGTTCAAGCAGCTTCCGCAATGGAAGCTGGAGTTCACGCAAATTTATGCGCCGCTTTTCCCCCACCTGGTGGATCAGCTTGAATTCCTGGCCGACGCATTGGAAGACACGGTGGAAGGCGCTTACAAAGACCTGCCCTACTATGCGATTGCCCAGGCGGTGTTTGCCTTGGTTTACGCGCACAAGAAGGTGGGCATCATCCCCGACAGCATCCTGAACCTGGGCCGGGCGGATGACTCGAGCATCGTGCGCGCGGTGTTGATTCAGAACGAAAAGGCGTTCGCTATTTACGCGGCTTCCCAGAACCGGGCTTGGTCCGCGATCACCAGCGCGCCTTAAGCTGGGGCTCGGTTAAGCAAGCTGCCGCCGGGGAGTTCTTATAGGGTGTTGCCCGGCAGGAGCATTGCTGCTTTCCCGCCGTCCGGGTGACCCTTGATCCGTCTTCCCATTCGCGAGTTTCCGGCTGCCATGTATATTTAACCGAGGTGCCGTCTGCTTGGGTGGCTCCGAGTGTTAGAGATGTCGTATGCCGGAACTCGAGGATCAGTATCGGATTTTGTTCCACCGCAATCCGTTGCCCATGTGGGTTTACGATGTTCAAACGCTGGCGTTCCTGGCCGTCAATGAGGCCGCCCTCCGGCATTATGGGTATTCCCGCGAGGAATTCCTCAGCATGACCATCCTCGATATCCGGCCCCCCGAAGAGGTTCCGCGCCTCAAGGAGATTCTGCCAGGGTCGCCCGCTGAGCCGGACCCGAGGAATTCGGGGGTTTGGCGGCATCGTAAAAAGGACGGCACGATCATCGAGGTTGAAGTCTGGTCGGAGGCGCTGCCGTTTGCCGGGCACAACGCCCGGTTGGAGTCGGTCCCGCTTGAAGAGCACAGCGCGAGGCTGGTCCAAGTCCAGGATATCACCGAGTTAAGGCGTTCAACCGAGCAGCTTCACCTGCTGCAAGCGAGCATTTCACGGATTAAGGATGCGGTGGTGATCACCGAAGCGGAGCCACTCGATGAGCCCGGCCCCCGCATCGTCTTTGTCAATGAGGCGTTCGAGCACCTCACCGGTTACACGCCGCAGGAGGCCATCGGCCGGAACCCAAGATTTCTGCAAGGCCCGAAGACCAATCGCGCCGCCCGCGCCCGGATCCGGCGCGCCCTCGAAACGCAACAGCCCATCCGGGAGCAACTCATCAATTACACCAAGAGCGG
>JAQGOT010000268.1 GCA_028293465.1 Pedosphaera sp.
GCCGTGATTGCATGGGCCTGCCAACGATTGGTTTCCGCCACCCGGCTTCCATTCCGCAATCGCCAAAGGTCGCCCTCCCGCGTCCCCGCCCATACTCCGCCTTGCTGATCTTCCCCCAGTGAAATGACATTCAATCCGGCCAGCACCGGCAGTTCGGCATCTTCCACCGCCGCTTTCGGATCTTTGAAATGCAATAATCCGTGCGCACCCGCCACCCAGCAACTGCCATCGCGGGCCACGAGCAGAGCATTGATCTGAGCATTGAGCCGGGACAAACCCACGGAGGTCAGCGGGCTGATGCTCCGGCCCGCCCAGCGATACAGCCCATCACTCGGCTTTCCCGCCCAGATAATTCCGGGCGCGACTTCCGCCAACCCCTGCACCGCACCATAGCCCAGCCCCTCGTTCTGCCCGAACACGGAAAGATTCTTATGCCGCAATTGATTCAGTCCCGCGCCCGTGCCCACCCACAGATTTCCCTCCCGATCGACCAACAGCGACTCCACGAAATTGTCCGAAAGCCCGCTGCTTGCATTGATGGCCACCAGCTTGCCTTCCTTGAATTGAAACAGCCCCTCGCTCACCGATCCCGCCCAGACCGTCCCGTCCGGTTCCTCAACCAAGGTGCTCACATAGGGTCGGGCCAGATGCCGAGGAATTCGGTACCGGTGCCACTGGTCACCTTCCCGGCACAACACAAAATCATCTCCCGCCCCCAGCCAGAGTCGTCCGGCTTGGTCCACCAACAGGCAATGCGGGTCCTGCAGTAATCCGTCCACCGCCGGGTCGGTCACCGGGATAATCTTACCCGCGACGAACTGGAAAATGCCTGCACCCGCCGCACCCAGCCACAAGTTTCCTTTCCGATCAGCAAACAGTGCTGTGATGGCCTTTCCTTTGAATTGCTCGGTGCCGCTCAGGGGTGCCCAGCTTCCGTTCTGTCGAACCGCCAATCCCGCCTCGGTGCCGACCCAAAGCCGTCCCTCGCGGTCCTCCGCGAGCGCCGTGATGGAATCGGACGGCAGCCCGTCCTGCATTGTGAACGTCGTGAAGACGCCGGCTTGACAGCGGGTCAACCCGCCGCCCGCGGTTCCGGCCCACAGCGTGCCGTGACTGTCCTCGAATAATCGGCGCACTGGCCCGCTGCGTAATCCGTCCCGCAGGCCAAAGGAAGTAAAACGCACACCATCGAAACGGGCCACGCCGTCATCACTCCCCACCCAAATATAGCCGTCCCGCGTTTGCGCCAGCGCGCGGACCGAATTTTGCGGCACCCCCTGCTCCCGCTGCCAGGCTCGGAAAGTAAACGGCGACGTACCATGCTCAACGTTGGGCATTGCCCCGCCCGACCCGGTGTTGCTCGCGATGACGAAGTCACCGAACGAAGTCGCAATCGCCATGTCACTGAAGGTCCACCCCTTGCCGCCACCGCCATGGCGCAGGTGAATTTCGTCGAAGGAGGCGTTCGCACTCAGCGTCGTGGTCAGATTTTCCGGCTGGCTGGCTTCGCTTGCGCCCGGCGCCAAGTCGGGGTTCAGCCAGACGGTCACGAGATCGTCACCGCCTGGAATATACTGCACCTTGAAGACTATGGTGCTTTCAATGCCACGGCGCGGGAGTTCATACGGGAGCAAGGGTCCAACGCCGTATTTTTCGGGTCGGGAGGAGTGCAAATCAGTATCGCCGGAAATTTCATTAAACTTCCCGGACTCACCCGTATTGAAAGCACTGTAGGCCCAAGCCTTCAAGGAGTTGCCGATGGCCAATCGCTCCGCGCCTGCTTCAAACATTTCGAACGCGGCAAAATAATCCTCCGTGCTCATGTCCGAGAGCGGGTCCACGTGGAATTTGAAATAGAGTGTGTCGGTGGAAGAGTCATTCCGCTTTACCGGGCCGCCGAGAATGTCGCTCCCAGTGCCGGACTCGTGGACGAGTGTTGCGCCCAAATCGCTCCACAAAATGACTGCCTGCGCGGGAGCCACCAACGCCACAAAAGTCCAGGCGATCAGGGACCAGACCATGCGGGGCTTGGATGCGCGGAGCGGTGCGAGACCGAAATTCCGCTCTCGCGGTTGGCAGGCCAGATCGGTCGAGCCGCAAACATCTGGGTGAGGAGGCATGATTTCATTATGCCGCCAACTATCCGCTAATACAAGCAACCGCTGCACTGTGTGGCTCGATCAACCAGAATTTGTTTTCCGTTCAGGGGCTTTGGAACTCCTGCAACGCTGCGTCAATGGCCGCGACACCGTGAAGCGCGTTGCGGGGTAAAGGCCAGGACTCGTCAAAAGCGTTCGGATCATACCATGGTCACGGAATTTTGGAGCGTTCCAATGCCGCTGATCTCGATCGTCACTACGTCGCGCTCCTGGAGCGTGAAGGTGTCCGGTGGGACAATCCCGGTGCCGGTGAGCAGCACTGCGCCGTGTGGAAACACCTGGCTGCGGAATAAAAAGCAGGTCAGTTCCTCGAACCCTCGTTTGATCTGGCCAACGGACGTTTCCCCACCGAAAACCGACTCTCCATTCCGTTGAATTTCAATTTTGATTTTCCAATCGCGCGCCGCCGCCTCGGGTGTGCCCAGGGTGATCCACGGACCGAGCGCACAAGAGCGGTGATACGTTTTCGCCTGCGGCAGATACAAAAGGTTTTCCCCTTCGATATCCCGCGAACTCATGTCGTTGCCGATAGTGTGGCCGACAATTTTGCCGTGGGAATTGATCACGAGCGCCAGTTCGGGTTCCGGAACATTCCACCGCGCATCTCGGCGGATGCCGACCGGTTCGCCGGTGGGGACCACTTTTTCCGGCAGGGATTTGAAGAAAATTTCCGGACGCTCCGCGGCGTAAACCCGGTCGTAAGCGCTCGCGCTGAAATCCGATTCCTCCATGCGGGCCGTCTTGCTGCGCAGATAGGTAACGCCGGCCGCCCAGACTTCCTGTCGCTCCACCGGCGCGCACAACCGCAAATCGGACAACGGCACGCGGGGCAAACTGTTTTTCGCGAGCGCCTGCAATCTGGCGACGCCGTCCTCGGCTTCGAGCAATGGCTGCAACGTGGTTATCCCCGTGGACGTCAGATCAATGATCGTGGAGTTGTCCGTGACCAACCCAATCCGCACGTCTTCGTTTCCTTTTATAAACCGGCAGATCTTCATTGTTTGCCCTTAAAATTTGGTTCGGACATCCTCTGTGGAGCAGGATGCACGCAGTGGTCGGGCTGTGGCGACAATCGTAGCAGGCAAGTCGGGGTGCGTCGATGGGAATTGCTTTCGCCGAAAGCTCCATGACTATACAGATTGAGGCGAAGGATGCGGTCTGCCTGATGGCTCGGGTGGGGCCGGTGACTGGAATCGACCTGCCGGCCGATCCTGAAATCAATGCGGGCGGCCGGTGTCCGAGCCGCGCTTTGGCTTGAGCAGTTCGGAACATTCTTGCGTTGAAGCGGTGTGAAGCGCCGCGCTCCGGGACGGCACCCCCAATGCGTCCTCGGGCCTCTGCCTTGCTCACAGGCTTTCTTGCTGCTTCAATGTCGGTATGAGTTCCACCAACGAAGTGTTCGATTCCTCCCCGGCGGAGATTTACCAGATTCGAACGCACAGCCACGGCCCGGCCGGCAGTTTGCCCATCACCGAAGAAATGCTCCTGAACAGTCCGAGCGGTGATTTGTTCGGCCTGACCCAAAATGCCGGCATGGGCTGGAACCCGGCCGAGGTTGGCCGGAAACAATTTCTTATTCTCAGCACACAGGGCGGTTTGCGCTCGCCGGATGGGAAACCGATCGCGCTGGGTTATCACACCGGGCATTGGGAGATCGGGTTACTCGTTCAGGCGGCGGCGGAAGAATTTCGCCGGCTGCAATCCATTCCCTTCGCCGGGTTTTGTTCCGACCCTTGCGATGGGCGGACGCAAGGAACCACGGGCATGTTCGACAGCCTGCCTTTTCGGAATGACGCGGCCGTAATTTTTCGACGGCTGGCGCGCTCGCTGCCTTTGCGCGCGGGCGTGCTCGGAATCGCGACCTGCGACAAGGGTTTGCCTGCAATGATGATGGCGGTGGCTGGTTTGCACCATCTGCCCTGCGTCGTGGTTCCGGGTGGAGTGACGCTGCCTGCGGTCGGCGGTGAGGATGCCGGGACGATCCAAACGCTCGGTGCGCGTTACGCTCATGGAATGGTCTCGTTGTCCGAAGCGGCTGAACTGGGATGCCGCGCTTGCGGATCGCCGGGCGGCGGTTGCCAATTCCTCGGCACGGCCGCTACCGCACAAGTGGTCAGTGAAGCGCTTGGTCTTTCGTTGCCGCATTCCGCGCTCGCGCCTTCGGGTCAACCGGTCTGGCTCGACCTCGCCCGCCGTTCCGCCCTCGCGCTGCATCGACTGGCGGAATCGAAGCTCACCATGCGCGCCGTCTTGACCGCTGCCAGCATCGAGAACGCCATGGTGGTTCACGCTGCCTTCGGTGGTTCCACGAACCTGCTGTTGCACATCCCCGCCATCACGCATGCCGCCGGCCTCCAACCGCCCACGGTGGATGATTGGATCTCGGTCAACCGCCGCGTGCCCCGCCTCGTCAGCGTCCTGCCGAACGGCCCGGTTCATCATCCCACGGTCCGCGTATTCCTCGCCGGCGGCGTGCCGGAGGTGATGCTGCATCTGCGCCGTCTCGGTTTGCTCAACACCAAAGTCCTCACCGTCACCGGCAAAACTCTCGGCGAGAACCTCGACGCCTGGGAAACTTCCGAACGCCGCCCGCGCTTTCGCGAACTGTTGCGCCAGCAAGACAGCGTCGATCCCGATACCGTGATCCTCTCGCCAGATCAGGCCCGCGCCCAAGGTCTGACCAGCACCTTGGTTTTTCCCCGCGGCAATCTGGCCCCGGAAGGTTCCGTGGTGAAAGCCACCGCCATTGATCCCTCGGTGGTCGATGCCGACGGCATCTACCGCAAAGAAGGACCCGCACGCGTTTTCGTGAACGAAAAAGACGCCATGACCGCCATCAAACAAGGCTGGATCAAAGCCGGCGACATCATCGTGCTCACCGGCATCGGCCCGCTGGGCACGGGCATGGAAGAGACGTACCAGGTCACTGGAGCGTTGAAGCATCTCCCGTTCGGCAAACAGGTGGCGCTCCTGACCGACGCCCGGTTCTCCGGTCTCTCCACCGGCGCATGCATTGGGCACATTGGTCCCGAAGGTCTGGCCGGCGGTCCCATCGGCAAGGTTTTGGAAGGCGACACCATCCGCATTCACATTGATCGCAACCGCAATGATGGCACCGTCGATCTGGTCGGAGAAGGCTCGCGCCGCTTCACGCCGGAAGAAGGTTGCCAGATTCTGGCGTCGCGCGCGATGCGACCGGACCTCGCCCCCAACGCCGCCTTGCCTGAGGACACGCGGCTGTGGGCGGCGTTGCAATTGGTCGGCGGCGGCACCTGGGCTGGGTGTGTTTATGATCCTGAGCGGGTCATTGCTACTCTTGCGGCTGGGCGGGTTGCGTTGGCGAAGTCAGATAAGTGATTACGCGCTGGCTCGCCAGAGAGTCGCAGCGCTTCGGAGCACTCCGCAAGGTTCGCACCGCAGGCCGCAGTCATTTCACGCCTGCCTTGGCGGCGGCTTCGGGGTCGATTTGCTTGAGGGCGTTCTTCACATGCACCCTGAGACTATAATCAGGGTCTTTGAGCGCCTGAACCAGCGCAGGAACCGCTGACTTTGCGTCCTCCCCAAATCCTCCGAGACCGACGGCGGCAGTGCTCCGGACGTGGAGAGAAGGGTCATGCAGGGCCTGGGTCAATGCCGGAACCAGCACCGCGGGTGCCCCACGGATTTGGGTTAGAGCCCAAATAGAATGCGTGCGCGGAAATTCGTTCTTATTGGTTGCTTCCCGCAACAGCGAAGGAATCGCCATCCTTGCCGGCGGACCAATTCGTCCCAATGCCAGGGCGGCCAAGCCTTGGGACTCTTTTGAGAAATTCTGATCATAGATCTCGACCAACGCCGGGACTGCATACTTGGCATCCTCGCCCAAAAGCCAAAACCCAATTTCCGCTTCGATGTTCCGCTCGACCGCGTTGGGGGGCGGGTTGGTGGTCAGGTGCAGTTGCATGGACAATTTCGTCCCCAGCCAGGTCAACTGCGAGTTTCTTGCGCGCAGCATTTGCAGCAAGGTTGGAATGCCATTGGTGCCAATCTGGCGGACGGCGTTCTCCGTCCGCGCCTGCACTGCCGCAGGAGCCTGAAGTGTCAGCGAATTAGTGGAATAACTCTCATAATATTCAGCCAGCCAGACGCTCAGGGGCTTTCCTTGGTAAATCGGCTCAAGCTGTCGCGGCCGCGACACCTGCCACGTCAACCCGCCGAGAACGGCGACGAGCAGGACAACCAGCAGGATGCGATAACGTTTCCTCACGTCGGGAGCGTCGCCCAGTCCGTTTCGTTAATCGAGCAAAATTTGCCCTCCCTCAGGAGCCAGCGACGGAGGCGTCCCGATCTTGAGCAACGATACGCCTGCCGGAGGAATGAACGCCCTCGACAACGCACGACGCCAAGCGTAATCTCGCTGCGTGGACGGAATGAGATCAACGCCATGAGAAGGTTACTAATTACGGTTGGTGAGGGCAATTTTAGTGTCGCTGTTCACTTCGCCGGTGGGCGGTGGTTCAGATCAGGCCGTTAGCCTGCGTTCTCACGTCACAGCGTTTGGCATGGCCTTTCATATCACACACCGATACGGAGCGATGGACAGTAACTCACCCATTTCATTGCTGCCGAGCTTGTTGCGAGAGCTAGACGACCGTTATCGAGTTGTGGTCACGTCTTGCACTGGGCGATATAGCCAGCATTGAGGCAGAGCCGTGGAGACCAGGATACAAATGAGAGAAACCCCGCAGGCTGGCAGTGGGCCGCCGCGAACCCCGCCCTCGTGCTGTGGCTGCAAGCGCGACCCCTCGGTGGCCGAGTCGCTGAGCTCGTTGGGCGTCATTTCACACCTATGGTAGTTCGACGATTACAACCTTCCGATGCGGCGGCTTACCACCAGGTCCGCCGTCACGCCCTCAGTGACGTGCCACAGTTCGTTGGTCCGTTGGCCGAGCAGGAGGCGCTTGGCGGCCTCGCCCAGCTTCAGTCCCGCATGGGCACTTACGAAGCGGATGGCGTTTTCCTTTTCGGCTGCTTCCTGGGCGAGCAGTGCGCTGGTGTTGCCGCCCTCAGCCGCAAGCTCAACCCAAAGTATAGCCACAAGGTGTTCTTGTGGGGTTTGTATATCCTGCCGGAGTTCCGCGGGCGCGCCATCGGCCGTCAACTCATGGAGCACCTCATCTCCTTTGCGCGCAGCTTGCCAGGGGTTCGCTTTGCCACGTTGCAGGTCACCACGACGAATGAGCCAGCCCGCGTGCTCCATCAGCGGTTCGGGTTTGTCAGTTGCGGCATTGAGCCGCAGGCACTCTGCCTGGACGGACGCTTCTACGATTTTGAACTCATGCAGATGAAACTCACCCATGACGCCCAGCACGAAAAGGAATGTAGATAAC
Source organism: Pedosphaera sp. (assembly GCA_028293465.1). Taxonomy (GTDB): domain Bacteria; phylum Verrucomicrobiota; class Verrucomicrobiia; order Limisphaerales; family Pedosphaeraceae; genus JAQGOT01. Next base: position 7,529 of record JAQGOT010000268.1, read on the forward strand.
CCGGAGCAGCGCGGAGGGTTATTTGCATAACCGGGTTAGCCCACAAGCGCATATGACAGCTTTCCACCAGCGCGCATTCAGAATTGGCCTCATTCATTTCGGGGTATGTGCTGGCCTCGCCGTGGTGGTTTATATGTTTGCGTTCGGAGCGGCGTTGAGTGACAGCTATCAACCAGACCCATGGTGGTTTACCGGCATGCAGTACCTGCTTTTTCTCTTGGAAGCGCCCGTTGCCGCCGTTGCTTGGTTGAGCAACCGTGTCGCTCCGTCGAGGCATCCGAGTTTGCTTTTGTTTTTTGGACTGGCTGTTGTGTGGAGCTTGGTGGTTGGTTATCTTTTTGCCTATGCCAGACAACGACTCAACACACCCAAAGGTCAGGATGAGCAGTCGCATTGACACGTGGCCAAAGTCGCCCTGAGCCAACCGCCATTGGCGCTGGCCGTTCCACTGTCGCGGTTGGGGTCGCGGCGAGGCGGGGGTTTGGCTTTTTACGGTGGGTGACAGATTCGCATTTATTTTATGAAATACCTGCATTGTCAGATTCGGGTTGGAGATTTTGAAAAGTGGCGGTCGGTGATGGAAGGCGATGCCCAGGCCCAGCAACAAGCCGGGCTGCGTCTGATTCATTTGTGGCGCAGCATTGATTCGCCCGGGCTCGCGTTCTTCGTGATGGAAGTTCAGGATGTGGAGAAGGCTCGGACAGCCTATCTTACCGCGTTATTTTTTACGTGGGCCAAGCAGGGTGTGCATCAGTACGAGTGGCATTTCACGGAAGAAGTCGCATTGCCTGTCGCTTAAAGCGCCGAGGCCAGCAGTCGTTGGGGCGTTCAAAGCCATGAAGCGGGAGAGGCGACAATTACTTGGGATGGGGCGGAGGTTTTCAGTTTCAAGTTTTCAGGGTTCAGTTCGGAAGGATGCTCGCAGGGCTCGCGCCGACGGGGTCGGCGAAGTGAGGATGTTTTTGGGATGGTTGACCCAGGGCGGCGCCCGCAGAGAGCGGGCTTGCCCTGGGCTAATGTCCGGCACCCCTTCAGGGCGCTCAGTCAGCGCTGCGCGAAATTCGTAGTGGAGATCGTTCGCAAATTTCAGGAGACGTTGGGCGATGTAGCGGAAGGGAGAGATCGGGGACTCGCGGAGCTCGTTCCTTCAGTATTTGGTTCGGGGGGCAGGGATTCGGCTTCGGCGTTTTGGGCGATCATGGCTTCCACCTCGGCGCGGGGGATGTAGCGGCGGAAGGCCTCGGAGAAATCTGCCCGCAGGTAGCCTTTGGCGACGGTTTTACCAATCCGCAGGGAGGCGGGCTGGATGCCGTAGGGGCGGAGTTGGTTTGCCAGCAGTTTTTCGGTAAGCTTGTGGCGCTGGTCCGAGTCCATCCAGGGGCGGTCCTCCATGTGATTGAGGTTGCCCACGAGGTCGCGGCTGAAGATGCGGGCGCCGTCCTCGCCGCGGAAGAGGAGCATGATGTCGATGAGGAGCGAGGCGATGGGGCTGATTTGCTGAGCGCTGGCGGACAACTCGATGGCCGCCTGGCGCGCCTTTGCGGGCCAAGCGCCGCCGGCCAGATCGGCGAGGGCCAGCAAGGGTTCCCAGATGTCTGCGGCCCGGTCGTTCAACTCGGGAGGAATGGAAGGCCGGGCCGAGGCAATGCGTTCGGCGCGGTCCAAGACAAACCGGGCGCATTGACGCCGGAGGTTGGCGGGATCCAGGTTGCGCAGGCGTTCGCAATGTTCGGCGGGGGTTTTGCGCTGCATGTGGATGAGGATGCAGCGGTCGGCAAGGGTTTCGGGCAGATGGCCGATGGCGGCCATGGCCTTGGGGCACCAGGAGGAGAACCGCGCGAGCATGGAACCTGAGGATTGAGGTGGGTTGCTGGCTGGTTGCCCAAAGGACAAAGGCAGGGAGAGGCCGGGACGGGCGACGCGGACGACGAAGGCGGAGTTGCGGGTGTAGCCGGAGTTGAGGATGCCGCGCAGTTCATCGTTGCCGCGGAGGAGGTTGTCGGCCTCGTCGATGAACAAGGTGGGGCGGGTTTCCTCGATGAGGCGGAAAAAGGCGGGGGAGCTGATGTTGGAGGCGACGGCCGGACGATGGACCAATTCGCTGAGGAGAATGAGGAGGGTGGTTTTGCCGCAGCGTTTTTCCGGCGACTCGATGCCGAGGTAGGCGCTGACCTCGCGCAACTGGAAGGCGTAGGTGTGCACGATCCACAAAGCGAGGGCTTGCAGTGCAGGTCCGGGGACGATGACGAAGCGCTGGACGAGCCGCTCGAGTTCATCAAGCAAGGCCTGACCATTTACCGGGTGGGTCCACGGCTCGGCGTCGGGCCGCACCAAAACGGATGGCAGGCGGGGGCGGTCGGCCGGCGGTGGCTGCGTGTTTAGGTCATTCGTCGTGGGATTTTTCCCGGTTGGATTTGTTTCTGGATTCATCAGGTTCACCTTTCTGACGGCAGCTTACGGAGGGGGGATGGACATTGGCGGTCCAACCTCCCAAAATGTCGAATGACGAATTTCAAATGTCGAATTGGGGGGACAGATGGCGGGTGAGCCGGTAAGTGGGTGAGTGGGAGCGCCGGAGGGGGAAGGTCGGCGGAGCGGTTTGTAACGATTGTAACGATCCGTGTAACGGTTTGTAACGGTCAATGTAACGGTTAAAATGTCACTTGGATCAATGTTTACAAGGGTTGTAACGGTGTAACGGTTAAATACCCCCTAGAGAGAGGGAGCCAGTGCGGATTGCGGAGTGTGGAGTGCGGAATTGGGGAAGCTCGCGCCAATGACCACCGTCCAAGGCCCAGCACGGCCAATCACCACCAAGCGTCAATGGGGATTGTGGGATCTGGATCGGTGGCGGGGTCGGGCGGCTTGCCGCGGCCGCTCAAGGCGAAGCCGGTTTGGAATGGGAAAGGTATGATGCCCGCGGATAATCGGCAGCAGGCGGTCTCTCAATTCTTCGGCATCGTCACCAACCCTAGGTCCACATATTGCCCCCCGCCGGTTTGGCGGCAGTGAATCGCAATCAGGTTTTTACCGGGCTTGAATGCCGCTTTGCCGGCGTCCATCAATGGCATCGTATCGTATTCCGTCGTCCACCCGTCGCCCTTTGCTGTCAGCACGCCGTTGACGTAAACTTGCGCGTCTTCGTCATGATGCATCCAGAGGGCCAGGTCCTTCAGCTTTTTCGCCGGGACTACGATTTCACGGCGCAACCAGATATCCGGCGTGTTCCACACGGTGCCGATGACCGCGCCCGGTGTGCCGGAAGTGCCGAAGCCGCTTTTGCCCTCCAACCATGAAGTATCGCCGAAACCGGGTTGGCTCCAATCGGCGGCCGGTTTGGAGGTTGTGTAGCGCCAGAGCGCCGGCGCT
>JAQGOT010000276.1 GCA_028293465.1 Pedosphaera sp.
ACGCTACGACGTGATCTTCCTCGACGTGCGCATGCCCGGCATGGACGGCTTTGAACTTTGCTCCAAGATCCGCGAAACCGCCCTCAACCCCTCCGCACCGGTGGTGTTCGTCACCTCCTTGCGGGACTTCGAGACCCGCGCCAAATCGCTTGCCAGCAGTGGCACCGATCTCATTGCCAAACCATTTCTTACTTTCGAGATCGCCGTCAAAGCCCTTACCCTCGTCCTAGGGGAACGGCTCCAGACCCGCAGTCAGATTGCCGAAGCCGTCAATCAATCCGACCAGCCCCCTCCCTTGCCTGCCGCCGTTCCCCCGGCCGAAATTCCGGTCCCGGTCCCCGCTGGCGCCCCGGTCGCAGCCTCTATCGCAACCGTCCCAACCGTCGAAATCGCTTCCGTCCCGCCCCCCGCGCCGGCAGCGGCACCTCCGGCCGTTGCACCCGCCACTCCCGATGTTGAAACGCGCGAATCCCTTGCCATGTTGCTCCCACGCCTCGTCGCCAGCCTCGGCGAAGCGCGCAGGCAACTCCTGAAAATCGGCCAGAGTTCCGACGGACTCGTCCGCCAGGAAATACTGGGCCTCACCCATCTCTGCATCCGTTCCCTCACTTCCCAGTTGGACCGCCCGGAATTGCGCCCCGCCTTCCAGCTCGGCTCCGCCTTGGAAAGGCTCCTCAAAAGGTTTCACGACAAACCGGAAAGCGCCGCCGCCTCCGCCCTCCACACCGCCGCCGCCGCCGTGGACCTCCTCGAGGAACTCTGCCTCCCCGGTGTAAAACCGGATCTCGCCACCGCTCCCGCCATCAAAATCCTGGTGGTGGATGACGAACCGCTCGCCCGCCGGGCCGTGGTCGGCTCCCTCGAGAACGCTTTCTTCAAGCCCGACAGCGCCGCGGATGGCCAGGTCGCCATCGCCCTGGCCGCGACAAAACCCTACGACCTGATTTTCATGGATGCGGAAATGCCCGGCATGGACGGCTTCACCGCCTGCGCCAGGGTGCGCGCCACCGCTCTCAACCAGGCCACCCCGGTCGTGTTTGTCACCAGCCACACCGACGCCCGATCCCGCGGACTCTCCGCTGCGTCCGGTGGCAATGATTTCGTCGTCAAGCCATTCTTATTCGCCGAGCTCACCGTCAAGGCCCTCACCATCGTCCTCCGCGGCCGCCTCCAGAAATCCCCCGCCCCCTTGGCTGCCCCCAGCCAAAGTCCCCAACAATAATGGGGAAGATGGAGTTCCGCGACCTCCCCACTTAAAACTGAACACATTAAACTTGAAATCCTGCTTTACCCTCTCTGCGTTCTTCCCGATCCTCGCGGTTAAGTAATCCCTCTTTCCACTTCGCGGCTTCGTTGTGCACCAACTCCGACTTCCGAACACCCGTAGGCACAACACCCACCTTACCAAGGTCGGGCCACGGGTGATACTCTCGTCGCATTAGGAGAACCCTTCGTGCCCAGGCCTCACTCAATTGGCTTGGGTGCCACGCGGTGTTGCCGACACACCGAATCCTTTCCGTTATGCAAGGGATCGGCCTCCACGGTTAAGCCAAACCGGTGAAAGCCCCGGAATCACACTGCAACAACCAGGAAAAAAGCATGAACACAATCAACACCAAGGACGGAACACAGATTTATTTCAAAGACTGGGGCACGGGACAACCCGTCGTTTTCAGCCATGGCTGGCCGCTGAGTGCCGACGCCTTTGAGGACCAAATGTTTTTTCTGGCCTCGCGTGGCTACCGCTGCATCGCTCATGACCGCCGTGGCCATGGCCGATCCAGCCAACCTTGGAATGGCAATGATTTGGACACTTATGCCGACGACCTCGCCACCCTGGTCGAAACCCTCAACCTCAAGGACGCCATCCATGTCGGCCACTCCACCGGCGGCGGCGAAGTCGCCCGCTATATCGGCCGCCATGGCACGAAGCGGGTCGCCAAGGCGGTGTTGATTGGTGCCATACCACCGCTCATGCTGAAAACCGCCGCCAATCCGGCTGGTTTGCCGATCGAGGCGTTCGACCAACTCCGCGCCGCAGTCATCGCCGACCGCTCCCAATTCTGGAAGGACCTCAGCCTGCCGTTCTACGGCTACAACCGTCCGGGCGCGAAAATTTCCGAAGGCGTGCGCGAGTCATTCTGGCTCCAGTCCTCCATGGCCGGCTTCCCGGCTTCCTACTTTTGCATCAAGGCGTTTTCCGAGACGGATCTGACCGAGGATCTGAAGAAATTCGACGTGCCCACCTTGATCCTGCATGGCGATGACGACCAGATCGTGCCCATCGTTGCGTCAGCGTTGCTTTCCTCCAAAATAATCAAGTACGCGACCCTCAAGATTTACAAGGGCGCGCCCCACGGCATGTGCACGACCCACAAGCACCAGGTCAACGAAGATCTCCTGGCCTTTTTCAAGGCCTGACCTCAAGGCGCGCTTCCGGAACTTGCCGGCGTTACGCGGGCGCTCCCCAACGGGACACCAATACGGTGATAACGCATCGCGAAAAACTAACTTGAGAGATGATGGCGCAGGGGTTTTGGCGACCTTGAAGTTTCCAGCCCGCCTTTATGGCGCGCAATGGAACAGCCAGATGGGGAGAAAACCGAGCAGTCGAAAATCGCGGCGTACTTCGCGGAAGACCCGTTTGAGACTGGGGAACACCCGGCGCGAATATTGATAAACCAGAAAATTGCCCTGCGGTTGCAGCACCGAGCAGGTCGCTTTCAATATCTCTTCGCGCGCCGAGCCCGGCATCGTGCTGAAAGGAATGCCCGAAATAATGCAATCGGCCCGCCCGCATCCCAGTCGCGCCAACAGATTCCCCACCTCTGCCGCGGAACCGTGCGCCACATGCAAGCGAGGATCAGGCAACGATCCCCGCAAGCACTCCACAAATTCATCGTTGGTTTCGATTACCAGCAACTGAGCCTCCGGGCGCATGCGCCGCAAAATTTCCCCTGTGAAATCCCCCACCCCCGGGCCATATTCCACCACCACCCGTGCTGCGGGCCACTCCACCCGCCCCAAAACCTCCTCAATCAACACCTTGGGACTTGGAATCGGCGACCCCAACATCTTGGGATGCTTGAAAAAGTTCCGGGCAAACAGAAACGTTCGCGCTGGCCGGCTGGGAACGGCATAGGACCGAACCTCTGATTTTAGTGCTCTGATAAAACCTCCCATCCTAGTCATTTACGACTCGCCAAGCTAAAAGGCAATGGGGCTTTCGCCTGAAAAGATGGGCTCCACGCCGGCCTGACTAAAACTATCACTGCTCCGGTCTGTCCGGGGGCGGTGTCCGGATGCGCCCGGTAAGGCATCGCGAAGAAATAACCTGGGCGATTTTACCGGTCGGTAAGGCGTTCGGAGGCCTTGGGAACGGACGCCGCCTCAGAACCGCAGATGCTTCACCGTCAGTCCGCGGTTGGCGAGTTCCTTCAGCGAATCAATGCCGATGCGCAGGTGCAAATCGAGAAATTCCTTCGTCACCTTCTGATCGCTCTCCGTCGTCTTCACCCCTTCAGGCACCATCGGCTGGTCCGAGACCAGCAGCAACGCCCCCGTCGGGATTTCGTTGTAGAAGCCCGTGATGAAAATCGTGGCGGTCTCCATGTCAATCGCCATGCACCGCAGCTTGTGCAGATACTCCTTGAACGGTTCGTCATGCTCCCACACGCGGCGGTTGGTGGTATAGACCGTCCCGGTCCAGTAATCCCGCTTGGCGTTGCGAATCGTCGTCGAAATCGCCTTTTGCAAACTGAACGCGGGCAACGCCGGCACTTCCGGCGGAAAATAATCGTTCGAGGTTCCCTCGCCGCGAATCGCCGCGATCGGCAGGATCAGATCCCCCAGCTTATTCTTCCGCTTCAAACCGCCGCACTTGCCCAGGAACAAAGACGCCTTGGGCTTCACCGCCCCGAGCAAATCCATGACGGTCGCCGCCGTGGCGCTGCCCATCCCGAAATTAATAATGGTGATGCCGTTGGCCGTGGCATTGGGCATGATCAAATCCGCGCCACGCACCGGCACCCCGTGCAACTCCGCGAACATGCGCACGTAATTCGTGAAGTTGACCAGCAGGATGTATTTGCCGAATTCCTCAATCGGCGTGCCCGTGTAGCGCGGCAGCCAATTCCTAACGATGTCGCTCTTCGTCTTCATCACCTTGCTTCAAGTGTTTCACACACTTTCAAACGAACCGCAAGGAGGAACCGACAGGAGGAACTGATGTGCCAACCGCTACTGCTCCACCGCGCGATAAAATCGCACCGGCTGATTCGTCCCCGGCACATCCAGAAATTGAAACGATCCCAGCGTCGGCGCGTTGGTGAGGATGGCATCCCAATCCACCAAATTCGTGGACGCATAAATCACCGCCGGCCCATGCCCCGACAACCCGCTCACCGTGAACTGAAAGCCCCCGTTGGTGCTCTGCATGCTGCCCGCCGACGCGTCGAATCGCACCGGCCCGCGCGTCACATTCAAAGCCGCACTGGCACTCGCCACGCCCCCGAGCGCGTTGCTCACCAGGCACGAATAGCCGCCCGCGCTGTTCAACGGCACATTGGTCATCGTGAACGCGGCGTTGGTCGCCCCGGCAATGTTCGTGCCGTTGAACTGCCACTGATAACTCAAAGCCCCGCTCCCGACCGCCATGACATTGAACGTCACCGCCCCGCCGGCCATCGCACTCCTCCTGAATGGCTGCACCGTGATAAACGGACTGCCATCACCCGTAATCGCCAGACTGAAACCTCGCCCTGAACTGATGGTCCGGACGTCGGCCAGACCGGTAGGGATTTTTGTCGGACCTAAACTCGCCAAGGGATAGTCCCAGAGGGCGAGCGTGCCATCCTTCATGAGTGCCAAGGCGTGATAGACACCACCTGAGATGGCGACTACGTTGCTCAAACTATTTGCAAAATTCGTCAACCCGAAACCATTCAACCCCCATGCGACAACTGTTCCATCACCCCTCAAGGCGAAGCCCGCTACACCGCTAGCTGCGATGGCAACAGCGTTGCTCAACCCGGCAGGCGGCACGGCTGCGAGACCAACACCCCAGCCAACCACGGTTCCCTGCTCCGTAAGTGCTAAAGAATAACCGCTGGAAGTGCCGTTCGCCGCGATCGCAACAGCATTGGTCAGGCTGGGCGGCACATTCGTTTCAGGAGTGCCGGCGACGAAGGGATCCGTACCCCAGGCCGCCACGGTGCCGGTGCTGCGAAGCGCGAGACAATGGAAGGGCCCGGCGGCGACGTCGACCACTCCATTCAGGCCGGCGGGCACATTAGTCTGGCCGAAGTTGCCCAAGCCCCATGCCAAGACATTTCCATCGGGTCGCAGGCCCATGCTGAACGACTGCCCCGCAGCGATCTTCATTACATTGGTCACGCCAGCAGGCACGTCGCACTCGCCGGAAAAATCCTGTCCCAAGCCGGTTACGGTACCATTTGCTCGTGAAATCAGGGAATGCCAATGACCACAGGAAATTCCCACCGGGTCGGTCAAACCCGGAGGTAAGGCGACTTGCTCGAACGAATTGTTCCCCCAACCGATGATCGGCCCGAGAGTAAGGGTGGCCGGCTGGCTGATGACATTGCTTGTTAAATTACTGGCTTGGACGCGGTAATCACCTGCATTCGAAGGCTGCAGGTTCGATACCATCAGTGAGATGTTTGTGGCTCCGGGAATATTTGTCCCATTCAGTTGCCACTGATATGCCATCGGTGGAGTTCCCGAGACCGTCATCAAAAACGTTGCCGTGGTGCCCGGCTGAGTGGTCAGCCCGCGTGGCTGTGTAGATATACAAGGAGCAGATTCACCCACCAGCGCGAGCGCGTGAAAACTGCCCCCGGAAATCGCGACCACGTTGGTGAGGCCGGCGGGAACGCTTGTTTGTCCGTAGTCGCCGATGCCCCAAGCCACCACTGTGCCGTCATTCCTTAACGCCAGACTGCCATAAAGACCGGCTGTGATCGCTGTTACATTTGTCAAGCCGGGTGGAACCAACGACTGTCCGTATTGGTTGTATCCCCAGGCGACCACTGTACCATCATTCTTTAACGCCAGGCTGTGATACCCTCCCGCGGCAATCGCAATTACATTGCTCAGTCCGGCGGGCACGCTTGTCGCGCCGAAAGGGTTCCCCCCCCAGGCCACCACCGTGCCATCCGTTTTAAGAGCCAGGGCATGCCGCTGTCCGGCGGCGATGGTGGTCACGCCGGAGAGCCCCGAAGGCACCTGTAACACCGCGGTGCCCCCGGGTCCAAACGCATCCCCCCAGGCAGCGACCGTTCCGCCACCCAACAATGCCAAACTAAAACTCGACCCTGCGGCAACCCCAACCACACCGGAAAATCCTGGGACATTGGTGATAGTGGAGGAACCTCCCCATGACCAGGCGATAACCTTGCCGTCCGCCCTCAACGCGAGATTATGAATACTGCCTGCTGCGATGGCGATAACATTCGTGACGCTCGGCGGTTGAACGCTCTGCCCGGTACCAAATGAACCCCACCCCGTAACCGTACCATCCTCCTTGAGCGCGAGAGTATGTAAATCCCCTCCGGCGATGGCGACGACATTCGGCAGCCCGGCTGGAGTAACAGTCTGCCCGGAGCCGTTGAGACCCCAAGCGGCGATGGTCCTTCTCGGGCGGATGGTCACACTGGCCACGCGGCTCGTTGCCACACCCGAGCCATTGCCGGAAATCAAGGTGTACGCACCCGAGTTCGAAACCGCAGGGTTGGGCAGAACAAAGGTAGAGTTGGTGGCGGCATCGATGTTGGTGCCGTTAAACTGCCATTGGTAATTCAACGACTGGCGGCCAAACGCCCGGCCCATGAGCGTAAGCGGGGTTCCGGCTGTCAGCGTCCCGTCGATTGGCTGAATGGCGAATTGGACAAAGCCAATGTCCTGCACGGCAAGACTATGGGAGTTCCCGGTCGCCACCATAACTCCGTTGGTCAGCCAGGGCGGCACAACAAAAATGGGAGAGTATTGCCCCCACCCGATGATTGATCCATCACCCTTCAAGGCCATGCTGAAAGCGGTGCCGGCTGAGATGGCCACCACGTTGCTCAACCCGGCCGGTGGCGTCGACTCGCCCGAACCATTGCTCCCCCAAGCGGCAACAGTTCCATCCGCCTTCAATGCAAGACTGTGAGTATCCC